>JAAUUG010000253.1 GCA_012031195.1 Oscillatoriales cyanobacterium SM2_1_8 | reverse complement strand
ATTATCCGTGTCGCCCACTTCCGTTTTTTTTACCTGTTGACGCACCTCTCCATGTAGCCGCTCCATCAAGGCTTCTATTACCCCTGCTTGACGCCATTGCTTATAGTGCCAATACACCGTTGAGTAGGGTGGCAAATCTCTCGGTAAGTCCGACCAATTGCATCCGTTTTTGAGTTGATAAAGAATGCCGTCAAAAATCTCTCGTTTTGTCCAATTGGAAGGTCGCGTTTGTTTCTTCTTGGGTAGAATCTCAAGCAAAAGAGGTTCAAGAATCTCCCATTCTTCGTCGGTGAGGCTGCTGGAATAGACCATGACCGAAGCATTTGAAGAATGCTGGTAGCTTAATCTATCTCCCCCAAGATGTCAAATGAACTCTATACCAAGACCACCTCTGGTTTCACAATTCCGGTTTCAGCCCATCGGATTCACGTCCCAGCCGTGTTCTTGCCAAAAAGTTTCCGCCCGGGACGGTTGGGCCAACTTCTCCAGATATTTGGCGATGAGGTCGGCTTCGAGGTTGACCCGATCGCCCGGTTTGGTCTGGGGCAAATGGGTTTGGTGATAGGTGTGGGGCACCACGGCGGCGGTAAAGCTGATGTCATCGCAGCGGGCCACCGTGAGGCTGATGCCGTCGATCGCAACGCTGCCTTTTTCGACAATGTAACGGGAGAAGGCAGGGGAGACCGTGACGGTCAATTCCCAAAATTCGCCAGTTTGGCTCAAGCGGGATAGGGTTCCGGTTTCGTCAATGTGGCCGCTGACAAAATGCCCCCCCAGGCGATCGCCCACCCTGAGGGCCAGTTCCAGGTTCACCCAGCGGCGATCTCCCAGGTTGGTACGGCGGCGGGTTTCGGGGGAGACATCGGCCCAAAACCCTTGGGAGTCAGGGTCGCGGCCGTGAGGCACACCCCGTTCACGGCAATGCTGTCCCCAACCTGAATTTGGGGGCGGAGTTCGGGGCACTGGATGTAAAACGATTCCCCACGGCGATCGCCAATTTGCCCAACGGCTTGAATCAGACCCGTAAACATCAGGCTGCCGTGGGAGGGGAGGGCGGCTCTTCGGGCGGGGACGCCGGCAGGTACACCCGCTCTTCGCTGGCATCGTATTCCAACAATTCGGCGTAGCGGCCCCAATCCACCGCCGTGGCAAACTGCCGTTCCGCCTCGGCATAGGGAAAATGTTTCGCCCACAGATCCAAGAAAAAGTCGGCCCGCAACGACTTGCTGCGGCGCTCCTGCAGGGCTTCCACAATCAGCGACAACACCGGCACCCGCTGGAGCACCTGTTGACGGAATAAATCTTTGCTGCGGAGAATGGTGGTGGTGGCAAAATCCCGCCCAATTTCCGTGAGTTTGACATCCCCCTGGGACACTTCGGCAAACCCCAACAACACCGCCCCATCCAAAATCGGCAGAAAGTCATCCACTTCCAATTGCAGGCTTTCCGCCAGCCGGGGAATGTCGTCGGTGCCCTCCGGCTGCCCCACAATCAACTCCAACAACCCGCTGATTTCCCCGACCCGGACATCGGGCAACAACACCGCATAGGGCGAAACCGGCACCGCCACCGGCGTGGTTTTGGGGGCACCCGTGACTTCGATTTCCGGGTTGGTCATGGCCTCGTAGATGTATTCCACCAGGGCTTTGAAGCGGGGATGGTGCGATCGTGGGGCCGGGGCAGATCGATTTGCACTTCTCCCCGTACCCGCCCCGGGTTGGCGCCCAAAATAATGACGCGATCGGCCAAAAATACCGCCTCTTCGATGTTGTGGGTCACAATCAAAATGCTGGTGGAAGGAAACGTCTTGGCGTTCCACAAATCGTCGATTTCCCCCCGCAGGTTCTCGGAAGTCAAAACATCCAGGGCGCTGAAGGGTTCATCCATAAACAAAACCTGGGGTTTTAAGACAAAAGCCCGGGCAAAACCAACCCGCTGCTTCATGCCCCCCGAGAGTTCTTTGGGGTAAGCGCTCTCGAAGCCGTCCAAGCCCACCAAGTCGATCGCCTGCAACGCCCGCCGTCGCCGTTCGTCGCGGGGTACCCCTTGGGCCTCCAACCCCAGTTCCACGTTTTCTTGCACCGTGAGCCACGGCAACAGGGCAAAACTCTGGAACACCATCGCCACATCGCGGTTGGGGCCCCGCAACACCTGGTCGCCGCTGAGAACCCGCCCTTCGCTAGGGGGAATCAACCCGGCCATGATCCGCAACAGGGTGCTTTTGCCGCTGCCGCTGCGCCCCAACAACGCCACCACTTCGCCGCCGCGCACCTCGACGCTCACATTTTGCAGCACCGTGAACTCCCCTTTGCCCTCCGGCAGGGGAAAGCGCTTGCAGACATTTTCGACCGCAATCAACGTGGCGGTGCGATCGCGACCATGGTGAGAGCCTCCTTGGTGGGCGAGATTCCTTAGGATACCCCGGGTCAGCCGCCAACCCGATGGATTTTCAGGAAGTTGGTGTTGGCCCCCTGGTTCATGGGAATGCCCCCCACCACCAACAGGCGATCGCCCGGTTGGGCTTGCCCCCGCTGGCGCAGGGTTTGTTCGGCGGCGGTCACAAAGGTCTCAAAGTCCCGTTCGCAGCCCGATTCCATCAAAATCGGCACAATCCCCCACAGCAAATTGGTCCGAAAATAGGTGGCGGGTTCGCAGGTGAGGGCGTACACGGGCAGGGGCAACCGCTCCGAAGACACCAACCGCGCGCTGTAACCGGTACGGGTGGAAACCACAATGCACCGCAACGGCAGCACGTCGGCAATGGTGTGGATGGCTTCGCCGATGGCGTGGGTTTCGTCCAACACGTCGGGGGGCAAATTTTCCGGTTGGTAGACCGCCTCCACTTCCCGGGCGATGCGGGCCATCATTTCAATCGCCTGCACCGGATACTTGCCCACGGCAAATTCCCCGGACAACATCACCGCGTCGGCCCCGTCCAAAATGGCGTTGGCCACATCGCTGGCCTCGGCCCGGGTCGGTCGGGGCTGCTCGATCATGCTTTCCAACATTTGGGTGGCCACAATCACCGGGATGCCCTGGCGGTTGCATTCCCGGACAATGGTCTTCTGGGCCAAGGGCACTTTTTCGGGATTTAGCTCCACCCCCAAATCCCCCCGCGCCACCATGATCCCATCGGCCACGGCCACAATTTCCGGCAGGCAGGCCAGGGCTTGGGGTTTTTCGATTTTGGCGATCGCCGGCGTGTGGTATCCATGGGCGGCAATCATCTGCTTGAGTTGCACAATGTCTTCGGCTTTGCGCACAAAACTCAACGACACCCAATCCACCCCCTGGGCCAAGCCAAACGCCAAATCCTCTTTGTCCTTCTCGGTCATCGAGGGCAACCGCAAATCGAGGTCGGGGAGGTTCACCCCCTTGCGGCTTTTGAGGAGACCGCCCCGCACCACTTCGCAATGGGTTTCGTCGCCGGCGATCGCCGTGACCCGCAATTCCAACAACCCATCGTCCAACAACACCCGGTTGCCGGGCTGGGCCTCGCTGGCCAAATCGGGATAGTCCATCGGCACCGTGTTGGGGGCCCCCGTCCAAGCGGTGATCGGCATCAAAACCAGCGGTGCCCCCGGGATCAACTTCTGGGGCTCCGGCAGCATCCCCACCCGCACTTTCGGCCCCTGCAAATCCTGCAACAGGGCGATCGGGGTGTTCATTTCCTGGGCCAATTCCCGCAACAGGCGCACCGTGGCCGCATGTTCTGCGTAGGTGCCGTGGGAGAAATTCAACCGCGCCACCGACAACCCGGCGGCGATCGCCTGCCGCAAAATCTCCGGGTCACGGCTGGCGGGGCCAAGGGTCGCGACAATTTTGGTGCGTTGAAAAAGCATGGCAACCATCCAAAGGCTAAGGGCAGGGTGCCACAAAACCCACCCGGCGGCCTGTTGTCTGCACCACACCGTTGCCCTTATTATCGTTACGATCTGTTACTTGTCGGCATACCGTGAGCGATGGATGGATCTCCGGGGCGATCGCCCTGTTAAGCATCGCCCTAGCAAGCATCGTCGCGGCCGAAGCCATCCGGGACGTTTACCACTGGCTGGGCCATGCTTGGCAACCTTTGCGCCCATGGCACCAGGTTCACCACAAAGTGTTTCGGGCCGACCTCACCCCGGTCAGCGAGGCGGTTTACCGACGGGCCGAATGGGTCAACGATGTGCCGGAAGCTCTGGCCATGGTGAGCCTGACCACCCTGGGGGCCCTCTCCCTCTGGTACACCTGGGGCGTGGCCAGCGCATTTGTGGGCAGTTTGTACGCGGGCGGGTTCCTGGTGGCGGCGATCGCCCGGGGCTGGGCTACGGCAAATTTACCGACCTTTCCCACCGGCCCGGGCCCCTGACCACCCCCCCCCAGCCATTGGTTTGTGAACCGTACCTACCACTGGCGGCACCATTTCGATCGCGGCGAAGCCTACTATTCCGGCACGTTCACCTTGGTAGATAAAATTTTGGGCACCAGCCTTTCCCTCAAAAACAAAACCGTGGCGGTGACGGGGGCCTCC
>JAAUUG010000252.1 GCA_012031195.1 Oscillatoriales cyanobacterium SM2_1_8 | reverse complement strand
ATCCCGCCGTGAGTGCCTATGTGCCCGGCTATTCCTTCGTGAACCCCCTCACGGGAAACGTGGTGCCCCCCCTCCTTTTTGTCACCCATCTCTAACCTGCGAGACCTTCAACCCGACGACTTGCTCACTTCCGATCCGCAGTCAGTAGCCGTAGATATCGTACGGTTGATTAAAGAAGAAGGGCTTTCCACCCAAACCGAATTCCGAGGGGCCCGGCGGCGAGCTTACCAAACTTACTTCCGGGGACGGCTGCACCGGGTCACCTCCAAAGAGGTTCCCTTTGACCGATCCCTGTGCGATCCAGAATTGTTCAACGCGGCTCCAGCCTGTACACCGCTTACCATTGCCCTCACTCCGTTCCAGGTGCCAGGACAAGCGGCTTTTGAATTGGCTCCCCCGATCTCGTTGATGTTGCCGGCTTACACCAATGCGGGCAACTTGGTGACCCCGGCAACCAATTCCCTCAACTACGAGGGCAAAGGACTGCGAAGCGACGCGGCCCGAGGGCTGACCCTCAACAACATCGGCACGGTCGCCCAACCGCCGGCCACCGCTACGGATACCTTCGATCTGGGCGGCAAGCGGGAAAACTTTTTGGGCGATCGCGTCTTGGTTGGGAACGACCTACCGGCGCGCTGGGTGTTGGATCGGGCGGGGGTGCCGGAATATGTGGGCGGCGGCGAGGACAACAACTTCACCATCAACGACTCGGTGCAGTTCAACGACCCGACCGCGAGCAACTTCACCACGCCAGAAGCTGGGAAACCCCGCACCCGCAAAACCTTGGCTCAGACCCTCGATCAGTTGGGGGGAACCAATCGTGGCGGCTTTTGGGAATTGTCGGCCGCCGATGACCCCAGCAACTTCACGCCGGGGGCCGGCACCAACGAAATTCCTGCCGAATCGCCGGCCACCGGTGGGGTGCGGGTGGTAACCAACGCCGGGATTTACACAAAGCTGAATGCCGACGTAGCCGCCACCCTCTCGATTCCCTGGACGGCCACATCGGACGGCCCGGGGACTTTCCTGCCGCGTTTCCGCACCGGGATCGTCGATGATTCGACGACCACCGATGTTGACGAATCGGCGGCCCCCCTCTGGAACGGCCAGGTTCAGGACAACCCCATCACCACGGTGGTGGATCCAAACAACGTGAACGAGATTGGCAACGAGTTGGAGTTTGCCGGCCCGGGCTTGGCCAACAATTTTGTGGTGTGGCCCGATTCGATGCCCATGACCGGCAATGTGCGTTGGTTGGACAACACCACCACGCCTTCGCGGCCAGTGGGCGGATATTACCGGGCGTTGCAACCCACCGATCCCAACTTCCGCCCCTCGAACCCTTGGGAAACCCTCCCCCTCACGCCGGCAACCAACCGGAAAGGGGATTTGCAGATGCGGGCCACGGCGGTTTATCACTACAAAACCTCTGTCTACAATCCCTCCGAACTGACCCAGTACCAGCGGCCGGTGGCTTGTGTCAGCAGCTACTACGATCCTTCAACGCCGGATACCGCCAAAAACTTGAACGGGTTGGGTTGGAACGATGACATCAAGGGTCGCTCCAACAACGGGATTGTGTACCCGGTGGGAACAACTGCTGCAGGTCTGACGGCGGGGGGCATCACGTTCAACAACCTCACCCGCCGCTTTGTCGGCTATGCGCCGGAAGCCTTGAACCCGGCCAGCAATGCCACCAGCCTCTCAGATCGCCTGGCCTATCAAGCCAATTTGATGTTTCCAAATGGAAGGTTGGTGCATACGGCGCTGCGCAGTGCCCTCAAAAAGCTGGTGGATGGAGCGCCGCTGTCGTTGGCGGAACAGTCCACCATCGATGCCAACCTCTGCGCTTTGCAGATTTTGGATGGCAGCATCTCGCCGGCGGCGGGCTTTCCGCCGGTGGTTACGCCTCCGCTGACGGTCGGGACCGGAACCCAGCAGGTGGCGATTCCCCACGGTACCTTCCGGGAATCGGCGTTTGCCGACGGTCGCGAAGTGAAGTCCCTCAACCGCAACGAATCCCTGACGGAAGCTGCCTATGGGGTCAACACCGGTATTGGCTCGTCTACCTACAGCTACTCCGGAGGCTCCAACGTCAAGGGCATTGCCAACGTGGAGCGCAATCGGGCCGATATTTACGACCTAGAGGTCGAGCAACGGCTGCCGTTGGAGGTTCGGGCCACGGACATCGACTTGGATCGGATGCGGGGGGCCCCGGTGACGGGCACCGTCAACAATGCAGGGGTGAGCAACGAATACCTTTTGCCCTACAGCGGTCTGGTGTATGCCACGCGGGAAGATGCGCTGCCCGATCTCAGTTTCTTTAATGTGGACGCCTCGGGCAACCCGGTGGCCACGCCGTTGTCGTTGCGGGAAGCCTTGAGTTCGACGGATTTTCGGTTGGATCCGACCGCCGCCCCAGTGCGATTCGGCTGGTAAACGGTTTGCGGTTGTGGCGCAGCACCCTGACGGCCGCCAACCTGGGGGCGGGGCCCAATGCCAACGTGCCGCTGTCCGATACCAACTATGGCAGCTACCCCTATTCGGAAGCTTCGCGGGGTGAGAAAGGGCTGATTTTGATTTCCAACGTGCCGACGTACATCAAGGCGCAGCAAGACCCGGTTAACCTCACCAATGCGAACCGGGTTGGTTTTAACCTCCATGCCAACAGCACCGGTCTGGTGGAAGAGTTCAACACACCTTTGGCGGCCAACTACAGCAACTTCTACACCCGGGAACGGGGGGCCAACGGGGCTGGTTTCAACTCCAACTTTGCTTGCCGTCCTCAACAACCGGGTTGCGGCGATCCGCCAGCTCCGTTGGGGGATGAATGGCGGGCGGCTACGGTATTTGCCGATGCCGTGACGGTGTTGCCGGCCACTTCGCGGGATGGGTACCGCAGCGATGCCGATTTTGACCTGCGCAACAACGCCAACACTTCCACCAGCGTCAACTGGCAATCGGTATTGAACCCAACAGCCGAGAAGCGGAAGGACAGCACCTATGTGGTGGAGCGGCGGAAGCAAGGGTTTTTCAACAATACCTTTGTGACCAGCGCCAACTGGCTGGCCCAACGCAACTCGGATGGGGGTACCGGCAGCACCAGCAATGACTTTCCGCAGGGCAACCGCAGCACCTACTTGGCCAATGGGGTGACGCCGGTGCAGCGACGGATCAACTTTGAAGAGTACAGCATGGAGGTTTGCCGCAAGGTACCCCTGGAAGAGTGCGGCTTTGCGGATTGGGAAAAGGCCGGAGCGGGCACCACCACCCTGCCGGATACCAACGCCACCGGGGCCGTGACCACGCCGGTGGGGCCCCGCGTTACATCGCGCCGGGGGATGACCGCTTTGGGCGGCGGGTCTCGTTCTTGCGGTACAACGACCTGTTCAACGATGGCAACATGTCGTTGGTGCTGGCGGGGCGCTGCAGCGGCAACCGGAGCCTACCGGATGCCAACAGCGATGGCTACATTGGCCCGATGTTTATGGGGGTTCGCAGCGGCAACGATGCCGTAAACGGGCGGACAGGGCCCTTCACGATGTTTGATGGCAACCTCAGCATGACGGATTTTCCAATGGGGAGCAGTGGTTTAAGGACAATCGGCGCTCTTTGGCGACCATCCCCTGTCCCATTGATGACTTCGCCACAGCCCTTCCCACGTTTGACATTATCGAAAACCGGAATTACAACGAACCCAACAACGGCACGGGGCAGGCGATCGGCACCGATGCCAACGCTTTCCGGGTGCGGTTGCGCAACTACGAGCCCTTGGCGATTTACGAGGTGGTGCTGGCCACCCGGCCCCGTACCAGCCGTGGTGATCGGGTGTTTGCCGGAGCCCAATCCGGTACAACTGTGGTCAACGCTACGGGGAGCAATCCCGGACGGGCCCACCGCGACACGCCCAACCGGGACTACACCGTCAGCGCCACCCACGGCACCAACAATGCTGTGGTTACCGTCACGGGGACGAATGTGGGGCCCGATCTGGAGGCGACGTTCCGGTTCGCGCCGACGGCCCTCCCGGGCCCGGACTTGATTGGTTACTACCGCATCAACGTTGACGACGATCTCTTCTTCGAGAACAACGAAGATTTCGATGTCTACATCAAGCGCTTTTACAAGGTGAGCGGGCCCGGAGGCGATCCCATTGTGGAGGGGAACCCTGGTGCGTGCCTAGTCCCGGGGTTTGCGATCAACACCACCATTGCCTCCGGTACGGACAACGCTTGCCAGCGTCAAGGTCGGATCAACGCCAACGACCCAACGGGGCCGGGTGGCCTGGCCCGGCACCAGCCCCCCCGCCATCCCCGCCACCGCCACCAACGCCGACGTCACCACCGCCGTGCAGAACTCGCTGATCGCCGCCGGACTGCAAAAGTTCCGGCTACACCGTCACCCTCAGCCCCAGCAACATCGCCACCGCCGCCGCCGGCAGCAGCGTCTCCGTCACCGTGCGCGTCAACTGGGGCACCGTGGGATTCCGCCCCCTCGGCGTTATCAGCAACTCC
>JAAUUG010000251.1 GCA_012031195.1 Oscillatoriales cyanobacterium SM2_1_8 | reverse complement strand
CGGAACGTCGGAAGGTCAAGAAATTTGCTCGGAAGGTCGAGTTTCCCCAATTTCCCTCATCCCCTAGCCCCTTCTCCCAGACAGGAGAAGGGGAGCAGAACCCTCTTACACAGTGCGAAATGGTTGAGGTCTGCTTCATTCCCCTCCTTTGGCGGGGCAGGGGTGGTTCAGTGCGGGATATTTACCACCCCGTCAGGCTGCGCCTGCCACCCCTCCCGGGGAGGGGAATTGACCGGTGCCAGGTAACCAACGACCGGAAACGCCAATGTAGACGTAAAAAACGCTGATGCAACAAAAGTTCAAAATGGGCTGAAGCCTTTATGCGCTAAAGTTCAGATCTCTGCGCGAGAGAAGAGAACACCACCCAACCACCGAACCCAAAACCAGCCCTCCGCCCCCAGCCAAACCCAAAGCGGGAGGTGTCCTGGGTATTTTTGCGGATTGGTCATGTCGAGTTCGGAGGTGTAGCGCCATCCGTCGTACGCCGTGCCGCCCTGCCAGTTTACCCGCTGCCCAAACTTTTTCCAAGCCGCTTTGTTGGCTTCGTAGTCCGGGCCGGGGCTGCCGCACTCCTGCCAAATGCGTTTCTGGACGCTGAAGCCCAACTTGCCGTCGCTATGGTCTACCCACAGCCGGTCGATCCGCTTCAGGTCTTCCCCCGGAAACCGCCGAATTTCGTCTGCATTCAGGTAGCCAGAGGTGTTCATTACTTTCAGCATGAGGGTGCGGGTCAGCTCATCGGCTTCTTGCCATTGGCGGTTGCGCAGGGCGCGGTCGAGTTCGCTGTAGTCCGCGCCCGTCGTTTGCGAGATGAGGCGTTGGCGTTCTGCTTCTTCTTGCTGCCGTTTGGCTTCAGCGGCTTTGCGCTGCTCTTCTGCTTGGCGTTGGCGCTCGGCTTCTTGGCGACGTTCGTTGGTCCAATAGGCTTGCAGTTCCTCGCATTTGCGTTGGGCGGTGCCCGATCCATACTTGAGGGCTTCGGCGTAGTTGGCCAGGGCCGCTTCGACGTTCTGGAGTTTGGCGTAGGCATCGCCCCGCAGTTCGTAGGCTTCGGCGCGGTGGGGTTGCAAGGGAATCGCTTTGTCCAAATCGGCCACGGCGCTCGACCAATCCGCCAGGGCAAAATGGGCCCGGCCGCTGGTAGTAGGCATCGCCATCGGGGTTCAGGGAAATCGCCCGCGTCAAATCCAGCACCGCCCAATCGTACCGGTGGGTGTCGAAGTGCCCCAAGGCGCGGTCATAACAGGCCGTGGCAATATCCAGGCGCACCGGCACCGCCAACGCGGCCAAACAACTGTTCACCGCCTGCACAAACTTCCCGTCTTCCGGCAGCAACAACCGACCCACCGCCGCCACCAACTCCGGGATTTCCGTCCCTGTGGGCTCGCCCCCCCGTTGGGTTGCCCACTCCCGCAAAGCCACCTTGAGCTGGGCCTCAAAACCGTAGCGCTCCGGTTGTTCCCCCAGTTTTTGCGCCCAAGCCAAACGCATCTCCGCCACCATCAGCGGCTCTTGCTGCCCCAGGGCATCCAAAAGGTTGTGGCCATATTCGATCGCCTGCTGGAGCAACGTCACCTGCATCTCCGGCGGCAACGCCTCCGCTGCCAAAATGCCCGGCAGAATTTGGGGCAAGAGGGGCAATTGGCGGGGTTCGGCATACAGCAAAAAGTATTCATCCATCAATATTGCGGTATGGATGACGTGCAACACCTCGATGCAATGGGTCAAATCCTCGCGGCTCTTGCGCTCCACCTTGGCGTGATCGCGCGGGGTCATTTCCGCAAGGCCTTTGGTCGCCGGCAACGTCTGGGCATGCTGCTCGTACAGTTCTTCGAGGGCATCGGGCCAGCGGAACTTGCGCACCACCGTATCAAAACGCACATCGGGGGAATAGCCGTGCCAAAACCCCAAATTGAGGTTCAGGAAAGACTCTTCCACCTCCGTTTCCACAATCACCACCGGCACCGTGCGCAGGCTGCGAAACAAATCGCGGGCCGCAGATTCCCCGCGGCGGGCATTGGTCACCCATTCCCCGGCATGGAGCATCACCGGTCGCTGGGCTTGATGGTATTGCTTGCACAAATCCCGCAGGGCCGCGCTCAAGGTCGATTCCATCATCGGAAACGCCATCTCATCGCTGCCACGGGCATTGGGATCGAAACGCAACACCGGCGGCGAAATGAAGATCGACAGGGGCGGGCGATCGGTGCGGCTGGCGTGGGCCAAAATGTCGTCGGTGACGGCAAAAATGGGACTGTGGCGATCGCGGCGGTCATCGGCGCGGGCTTCCTTGGCCAAGAGGCGATCGATCCGGGCATCCAGCCATCGCAGCTCGATCGCAAATTGACGGCCGGTTTCTTCTTTCCAGCGCTGAAACGCCAACGTATCTTGATGCAGGGCCACCTGCACCTCCGCCCTGAATTTTTCGATCGCCTCGGTGAACCGACGTTGTTTGTCCGCTGCGAGGGCCTGGAACTGCTGCCGCATCTCTTCGACCTGCAGGAGTTGGGCCCCCTCCACCCGCTGGAGTTCCCGGCTAAATTCCTGGTCTTCTTGCCGCTCCTTGGCCCGCACCCCCTGCCGGTACAACTCCATCTTGGCCTCAAATTCCAGGCGATCGTACAGAGCCTGCTGGCCGGCCGGATCGTTTCTCGCCATCACTTCCTGCCGCAGGGTATCCCGAACCGTATTGCTGGTCTCGTTCCATACCCCAAGGACGGTGCCAACCGTTTTCCTGACCGCAACGATTCCCTTAACCAATCCCCCCAGACCATGGATCCACCTTTGCAATAGCTTAGAAAATTTTAGTCGATGGGGGGGACAGGCGTTGGATTTCCCCCAGCCCCTCCTTCCTCCTGCGGCAGGCTCAGGCACTGGGGAAAAGGGGAGCGGATCCTCTTGACATCCTGAGGCGGGCCGCAACCCCCTGAAGTGCGGGAAAAGCCAAGGTCAGAGGCAGGTTTTCGAGGACGGCACCCACGCCCCTCGACCATGGCCGGCCCGCCCCCAGGTTTCATATTGCACTCCGTTATCAACAACCTTGACTTTGATTCGCGGGTGTAGTAGAGGTATAACCAGGTTAATAAAAACTATTCTCAACAAAGGACAGGGCACGTGCATCAGGGCAAGGGAATTTCGCGGCGGCGCTTTTTGGAAGTCATGGGGGCTCCGCTGGCGGCTGCGGGCGTAGCCACGTTGCAAGGCCATCGGGCGGAAGCACAGGGGCAAGCCATTACGTTGTACACGTCGCGTCACTACGATACCGACCGGTTGTTGTACGAAGGTTTTACCCGGCAAACCGGTGTGCGGGTGAACGTGGTGCAGGGGGATGCGCCGAAGTTGTTGGAGCGTCTGAAAAGCGAAGGGACCAACAGTCCGGCGGATATTTTCATGACGGTGGATGCGGCCAACATTGGACGGGCCCAAGCCGATGGGTTGTTCCAGCCGGTGCGATCGCCCTTGTTGGAACGGCGGATTCCGGCCTTTTTGCGCGATCCGCAGGGGCAATGGTTTTCGTTGACGCGGCGGGTGCGGCCGATCATGTACAACCGCGATCGGGTGCAGGCTTCGGAGCTTTCGACCTACGAAAATTTAGCCGATCCGAAATGGCGGGGGCGGTTGATTTCGCGATCGTCCAGCAGCGTTTACAACCAGTCGATGTTGGCGGCCATGTTGGTGCAGCGCGGGGAAGCGGCAACGGAAGCTTGGGCGCGGGGGGTTGTCGCCAACTTCAAGCGGGCGCCCCAAGGCAACGACACGGCGCAAATTCTGGCGGTGGCGGCCGGAGAAGCCGATCTCACGTTTGTGAACACCTACTATCTGCCCCGCTTGATGAAGTCCAACCAAGAAAGCGAGCGGCAAGCGGCCGCCAAAATTGGGGTGTTCTTCCCGCGGCCGGCCCACGCCAACGTGAGCGCGGCAGGGGTGTTGAAAACGTCGCGGAATCGGGCCGGTGCCCAGCGATTTTTGGAGTTTTTGACTTCTTTGGAAGCTCAAGAAAACTTCGCCTGCCGGGCGAACAACGAATACCCGGTGTTGGCGGGGGTGCCTTGGGCGCCCGACTGGCCAGCTTCGGGGCATTTGTTTCGGAACAGGTGCCGATCCTCGAAATCGGTCGCAACAATGCCCGGGCGGTGCAAATTGCTGACCGCGCTGGCTGGCGTTAAGTTGAGCCCTAAAGCATATAGTCATTTCAAATGTGTTTGCGACAGTCTTTCCCTCACCCCCAGCCCCTCTCCCAGGAAGGGAGAGGGGAGTAAAGGCAATCAAAACAATCGTGGTCGCTCCATTTTTAATTAAAATGACTATATAATCATTTTAATTAAAACCGACACGGTTTTTCCTGCCCAACGAAAGTCCAATAGAACCAATACGGGGGCTTCGCCCCTGCGACCCGACTTGTCTTATCTCGTCGCTATGCAAAACGCTATAAAAAAAAGCTGGGTTCTTACCAACCAAAAACCCCTCTGTTGACTTTGCGGCGACAGGGGGTTTTTTCTCAGGGACGGAATTTGGGTTTAGGAAACGTGC
>JAAUUG010000250.1 GCA_012031195.1 Oscillatoriales cyanobacterium SM2_1_8 | reverse complement strand
ATGGACGCAGGCACCATATCGAGGCCGGCACCCCCGAGGACTTCCGGGCCAAATACGGACGGGCCATCCTCGTACACCAGCAAGCGGGAAGCATCACCTATCGATTTTCCCAGACATGGCAACGGCCAACGCGCATCTGGATGCCCAAGGCGATCGCACCGGGTTGATGGTGCGGGCCGCCACCCTCGAAGATATTTTTGTGGAACTCACGGGACGGAGATTGGACTGACGCAATGAAAGCAATGATTTTGGCGGCGGGGAAAGGCACACGCATCCGACCGATCACCTACGTCATGCCCAAACCCATGATCCCGATTATGCAAAAGCCGGTCATGGAGTTTTTGGTGGAGTTGCTGCGGCAGCACGGTTTCGATCAAATTATGGTCAACGTGAGCCATCTTTCCGAAGAAATCGAAAACTATTTTCGGGACGGGCAAAAATTTGGCGTCGAAATGTCCTACTCCTTTGAAGGGAGCATCATCAACGGGGAATTGGTGGGCAAAGCCTTGGGCTCGGCCGGAGGACTCAAGAAAATCCAAGACTTCTCGCCATTTTTTGACGATACATTTGTGGTGTTGTGCGGCGATGCTTTGATTGATTTGGATTTGACCGCGGTGGTAAATTGGCACCGGCAGCGCGGCGCCTTGGCGACGGTGGTGGCCAAGGAGGTGCCGAAGACGTCGGTTTCGAGCTATGGCGTTGTGGTCACCGATGCGGAAGATCGCATTGTGGAATTTCAGGAAAAACCGTCGATTGAATCGGCCCGCAGCAACAAAATCAACACTGGGATTTACATTTTTGAACCGGAGGTCTTGAATTGCATTCCCTCGGGTCAAGAGTACGATATTGGTAGCCAATTGTTCCCCCAACTCGTGGCCGCCGGCGCTCCGTTTTATGCCAAAGTCATGGACTTTGAATGGGTGGATATTGGCAAGGTGCCGGATTATTGGCAAGCAATTCAAGACGTGCTGTCGGGCAAAATTCGCAACGTCAAAGTTCCGGGGAAAGAGGTGCGACCGGGCATTTACACGGGCCTCAACGTGTCGGTGAACTGGGACAAAGTAAATGTTGTGGGGCCGGTATACATCGGCGGCATGACCCGGATCGAGGACGGGGCCACGATTGTGGGGCCGACCACCATTGGGCAAAATTGCCACATTTGCCGAACGGCAACGGTGGAGCGCAGCATCATTTTCGAGTATTCACGGCTATCGGATGTGCGCTTGGTGGACAAGCTGGTATTTGGGCGTTATTGCGTGGACAAAGCCGGGGCTACCATTGATTTGCAAGCGGCGGCTTTGGATTGGTTGATTACGGATAGCCGTTTGGCCAACCATCAGGAACCTGTAGGGCGAGCTCCGTTGGCAGCGCGCGAAAGCTAGGGTTGGCATCCACCCCCCGGGCGCTGTTCTCCCCAGCTCCTTTCGGCGGTGCACCTTTTCGGTACGGGCATCTGTGCCCAAACCGACAGGAAGGGTGGAAAACCTTGGTAAGCTAGAACACCGAAGCGTTTGGACAGAACCTTGAGCACACCCCACACCGTTACCCTGATTCGTGGCGATGGCATTGGCCCAGAAGTAGCCGCCGCGACCCAACTGGCTGTGAATGCGACCGGGGTGGCGATCGCCTGGACGGTGGTGGATGCCGGCGTGGACATCATGGCGACGGAAGGCACCCCCCTCCCCGAGAAGGTGTTTGAGGCGGTGCGCCAAACCAAAGTGGCGATCAAGGGGCCGATCACCACCCCGGTGGGGTTCGGGTTTCGTTCGGCCAACGTAGAATTGCGCAAAATTTTGGATCTGTACGCCAACCTGCGGCCCGCCAAGTCTTTGGTGGGGGTCAAAAGCAAGTTTAGCGATATCGATTTGGTGATTGTTCGGGAAAATACCGAGGATCTGTACATTGGCGTAGAGTTTGCCAAAGACACTGCGGAAGCGGCGGCGGCTCGGGAGTTCTTGAGCAAGCTATCCGGTACACCTTTGCGCCCCGATGCGGCGATCGGGGTCAAACCCATTTCCGAGTTCGGCAGCCGGCGGATTGTGAAATTTGCCTTTGATTATGCCCGCCAAAACGGTCGGAAAAAAGTGACGGCGGTGCACAAGGCCAACATCATGAAGTTTACGGACGGGTTGTTTTTGGAGGTGGCCCGCGACGTGGCTCAGTCCTATCCCGACATTGAGTTTGAGGATCGGATTGTGGACAACATGTGCATGCAACTGATGCAAAACCGGAACTCTACGATGTGTTGGTGATGCCCAACCTCTACGGCGACATTTTGTCGGATTTGACGGCGGGGATGATCGGCGGTCTGGGGGTAGCCCCCGGGGCGAACATCGGCGAAAACGGGGCGGTGTTTGAAGCGATTCACGGTTCGGCGCCCAAGTATGCCGGCCAAAACAAGGCCAATCCTACGGCGTTGATCCTGTCGGGGGTAATGATGTTGCGCTACCTGGGCGAGGGCTCGGCGGCCGATCGCCTGCAACAGGCCGTGGCGGATGTGATTGCGGAAGGCAAGTACGTTACCTACGATCTGGCACCGACCGGGATCACCCCGGTGGGCACCCACGAGATGGCCCAGGCGATCGCCGACCGCATGAACCCATAAAGCCCTTCCGATCGGTTCTTGAGGGTAGGCTGAGCGCAGTCGAAGCCTGCCCCTACCCAAAGAAGGCGAGGGGGCACCCAAAATGGAGAAGAGACCCTCTGTCATCAAATTCAGGGTCAAAGCGAAGTTTGACCGAAGAACCTGGCTTCAGATTCTAGCCCCAGATCCTGGCTCCAGATACCGGCATTTTAGGTGAGGGCTTGAACTTGAAAGAATGGCGGGGGATGGATTTGAACCAACGACCTTCGGGTTATGAGCCCGACGAGCTACCAGACTGCTCTACCCCGCGTTGTGTGGGCTTATCTTGCCCTACTCTATTCTAGCCTGTTGCCAACGAATTTTGGGTCAGCTCAGTGTATCAACTTTGTACCAGCTCTTATCTATGTTAGCGCCTATCTGTGTTAGCGCTGTCTGTACCCGCCCTGCCCACATCTGCTCTGCCTTTACCTGCTGCTCTGCTTATGCTTTGCTTGCACTTGCTTTGTAGGTGTTTGGCGCTTTGTGGATGTTTGGGTGGGTTTTCCCAACTGCTTTTTGGCTTGCGCTCAGTGGAAAACAAATATAGCATATCTTCCAAACGATGCAAGGGATATTTTCCGGTATGCCAACCTACGATCGCGGCCGCAAGCTTTGGGTACTGCTCTACAACGTTGGTTCCGACAACGAGGGCATTTACACCCGCTGGGAAAACGGAAGCAATCGGGTGGTGGCGTTTGTGCAGGAAGACGATGCCATCCGTTACGCCGCGATGCTGGAGGCTCAGGATTTTCCCTATCCTCAGGTCGAAGTTTTGCCGGAAGGGGAATTGGAGGCATTTTGTCAGGAGGCGGGGTTGGAGACGATTGTGGTGGAGCCGGACGAACTCTTGTTGCCCCTCGAACACAACATGGAAGAAACGGCGTGGCAACCGGAGGGCGCCCCCGACGTCGCCGAAGGGTCGGAATTGTCGGACAGCGAGCTGGCGCGCATTCGGCGGCAACTGGAAAACCTGTTTTAGGGGGCAAGGTATGGACGAATTGTTGGCTCCGGGTTTGACGGTGGTTCCGGCGGGAGAAACCTGGTTTCGCTATAACGTGCGGGTGCAGCCCCACGATACGGATTATTCAGGGCATGTTTGGCATGGCGCCAGTTTGCGCTGGCTGGAAGCAGCACGGGTGGAGTGTTTGCGTTCGGTGGGCATGGATTTCGCCGACCTGGTGCGCCTGGGCATTGATTTGCCGGTGGTGAGCTTGGAAACGCGCTACCACCAACCCCTGCGCCTGGGCGATCGGGCCATGGTGCTCACCCGACTGATCCCGCCGGAGCGCCTCCGTCTCCATTGGGAGTACCGGGTATTGGTGGAAGACCGGCTTTGCCTCTCGGCATGGGTGACCCTGGTAACGGTCGATCGCCCCCAAGGCAAGGTGTTTCGAGCGTTCCCGGTGGACTTGGCCGTGGCGATCGCCAAGTTGAACGCCAGTTTTGGGTAGGTTGGGTGACAGGATTGCAGGTGTAGCTGTAAGTAACTTGGTTGGGGCGGGATGCAGGGGTGAAACCCCTGGCTGGGGGCGCAGCCCCCAACCCCCCTTTCCTGCGATGTCCAAACCTAACTGAATATAGCCATAGATCCAACTTTGCCGTTCTCGCTTGAGGGGACAAGCCCAACCATCAGGGAACCATCCCCAATTGCCGCAACCGCTGCCAATGGGCAGGGGTGAGGGGCACCACCGACAACCGAGGCAGGCGAATCAAATCGCAGTCGGCAAACACGGGATCGGCCTTCAGGGCGACCAGGGTCACCGGTTGGGAGAAAGCTTGGCGGGGAGCCAGGTCGATCGCCGCCTGCTTGGGGTCGGTCGGATCGGGGTAGGGAGCGCTCGTTGCCACGGCCCACCCTACAACCGCTTTGATTTTGCCCGTATGGTAAATCGCCAGGTCATCCCCCGGGGCGATCGCCCGC
>JAAUUG010000249.1 GCA_012031195.1 Oscillatoriales cyanobacterium SM2_1_8 | reverse complement strand
ATCGGCGTTTGCCCCTGGGCATGGCAAGCCGCGATCTGGGCTTGAGCCAATTTTTGATATTGAGCTAGCGTAAAATTTTCCGTGGGTTCCACCACGTCCTCATAGCCAATGGGGCACTTGCTGCCGTTCGCGGAGGGTCGGTTTGGCGGTGCCAATGTCGAAGCGCCGGTACACCTGCCGCGAATCCGCATTCAAGAGGGGAACTCCCCATCGCTCCGCCAAAGCCAGCGCTACTTCGCTTTTGCCGGTGCCGGTGGCGCCAAACACAATTACCAATCCAGGCACATCGTCCATTGGGTTTGCAGGCAACACATGGCCACTTCTTCATTGGCTCCCTCTCCCCCGGTGGACGAGGTCTGAGGTGAGGGGGCTCCGCCTGCAGAGCGACTGGGGAGAAAACAACCAGGACTGTGAATGGCTAGGCAATATGGTCGGGCAATGGAGAATAGGGGACTCGAACCCCTGACCTCTGCGGTGCGATCGCAGCGCTCTACCAACTGAGCTAATTCCCCAGGCCGGAAATGCATAGTAGCACACTACGCCGTTCGATTTCCAGCCCGTGGGCGATTGATCGCTAAACCCCGTAGCTTTCCAGCCAAGCGGTGAGGGTGCGCACCGGATAGCCCGTTGCGCCGGCGTTGTGGTAGCCGTTTTCTTTGTCCGTCCAGACGGGGCCCGCCAAGTCGATGTGGGCCCAAGCCGGGGTTTTGTCAATGAATTGCTTCAGGAACAGAGCCGCCGTGATGGAACCGCCCGATCGCGAGCCGGCATTTTTGAAGTCTGCCACCACCGATTTCATTTGTTGAAAATAGGGCTCTTCGAGGGGCATTCGCCACATTTTTTCGCCGGTATACTGGCTGGCGGTTTGCAGCCGTTGCACCAAGTCTTCGTCGGTGGCCCACAACCCGGCCATGCTGTCCCCCAACGCTACGATGCAGGCCCCCGTCAAGGTGGCCAAATCTACAATTGCCTCCACCCCCAGGCGATCGGCAAACACCAGGGCATCGGCCAACGTGAGGCGACCTTCGGCATCGGTGTTGTCAATTTCGATGTGTTTGCCGTTGCTGGCCACCAAGATGTCGCCGGGGTGCAACGCCCGCCCGCTGATCATGTTTTCGCAGGCCGCCACAATGAAATGCACCTCCAGGTTGGGGGGCTGCCGATGGGCGATCGCCTTGGCCGTGGCCAGGGTGGCCGCGGCCCCTGCCATGTCGATTTTCATCAACTCGATGCTGCTGCCGGCCCCCACTTTTAGGTTCAATCCCCCCGAATCAAAGGTGAGGCCTTTGCCCACCACGGCCAATTTGTGTTTGGGTTCGCCGTGGCGGTAGGTGAGGTGAATGAATTTGGGGGGCAATTCCGAAGCCTGGGCCACCCCCAAAAAGGCCCCCATCCCCAATTCCTGGCACTGCTCCCGCTCCAAAATCTCCACGGTCAGGCAGTCCGGGTGGGCTTTGGCCAATTCGGTGGCCGTATCCGCCAGGGTTTGGGGGGTGACGTAGTTGGGCGGGGCCGCCACCAATTCCCGGGCCAAAATTACGCTGTCGATCAGGGCTTGGGTCGGGGCGATCGCCGCTTGGGTCGTGGCTGGCAACCCCAACAACTCCACCGAAACCACGCTGAGTTTGTCGCTGGGTTTATCGGGGGATTCGGTCTTGAAGCGGCGATCGCGATGGGCGGCCAGGGTGATTCCTTCCACCAACGGCACCGGGTCTTCGCCGGGAAAGGCCAGGGCCAGGGTTCGGCACTTTTGGCGATCGGCCCAACGCAGGGCCTGGGCGGCCGTCTTGCGCAACGCATCCGGCGTGATTTTGTCTGCGGCCCCCAGTCCCATCACGGCCACTTTGCGGATTGGGCCTGCGCCCACCCGGCCGCCAATTTGGGTATCGGCTTTGCCCTGAAATTCCCCTTCGGTGGCCATCTCTTGGAGGCCCCCCAACACCTCGCGATCAAGACGGGCCAGAGTCTCCGGCAATTCCCCTTCAAAGGCCGGCACCGCCAACACCAAACCATCCCCCTGCCATACGGCCGGCTCTACCGTTCCCACCCGAATGTCCATGCACCCTGTTCCAATGTTCACGCCTTCCATCCTACTCCTCGCCGCCGTCCATCGGACTCCTTGGCCCCTGGGTCGGTTGAGCAACTTCTCATCTGTGCTTAGGGAGAGGTTATCGATAAAATGCCCTGAATTTTGCCGTCGAAGTTGGCAAGCAAAAGGGCGATCGCCCAGTCGGGAACCTGCATCACCCGATCCAGGATTTCCTCATTTTCATCGAGGGGGGAGATTTTCCCAAAGAAAGACCACAATATCGGGAACCATGGATCGCCCGCCTACCGTACAGCGCAACTCCGTAAAGGCGTAGGCCAATCGCTTTGTTTCTCCCCACCGATTGATCTGGCTGACGAGACTGGTTTGGAGCTTGCTGTGCTTTCCTTGGGGCAGCGCCTTCTGAATTACCTGTCCTTCTACATATTCGCTGGCGGGTTGGGTCTCTGGTAATTGCAAAAAAGCTTCCAAGGTGCGTATTTTCGCTGGGGATGGAATCATTTTGGTTAGGCTTTTGTTTGGTGATTCCAGGATATCGCTAAAAATTGCAGGCACTTGGCGGGGCAGGGGTGGTTCTGTTCAGTGCGGGATATTTATAGTCATTTCAAATGTGTTTGCGACAAGCTTGCCCTCACCCCCAGCTCCTCTCCCTCCTTCGGCAGGCTCAGGAAACGGGGAAAGGAGGGTAAAGGCAATCAAAACAACCGTAATCATTTCATTCTTAACTATACTAACCTAACCTTGGGTTCTCCCTCACCTACATCTACAAGGGGACAAAACCCCACTGAATCTCCACGTCCCTGCAGATAGACTAACCTCCCAGTTGTCGAAGCGCGTTTAGCACATTTTGATAATTCAGAGAAGTTATCTTGTTCGCTGTAAATCCGCGCCGCTTCCTGAAGGTCTGAGACTGCCCCTTTTTGTCTCCCAAGGCAGATTTGGCAATCCCACGATTACAGTAGGCAGCAGCTTTGTCGGGCTTGAGGCGAAGGGCTTGGTTGTAGTCGGCGATCGCCCTTGATTATCCCGCAGGTTCAATTTGGCATTCCCGCGATTGAAGTAGGCATCTGCATAGTCGGGCTTGAAGCGAAGGGCTTCGGTGAAGCTGGTGGTCGCCCCTTGGTAGTCCCCTAGGTTAAACTTGGCACTCCCCCGATTGAAGTAGGCATCCGCGAGATCGGGCTTGAAGCGAAGGGCTTCGGTGAAGTCGGCGCTTGCCCCTTGGTAGTCCCCTAGATTAAACTTGGCGTTGCCACGATTGTTATAGGCAAAAACAGAGTCTGGCTGGAGACGAATCGCTTGGTTGTAGTCGGTGATTGCCCCTTGGTAATCCCCCAGATTAAATTTAGCATTCCCGCAATTAAAGCAAGCCTCGGCAGCTTTGCGGCGCTCTACTTCTTGGCGTTGTTGTTGGACCTCAGCAGCTTTGCGGCGTTCTTCTTTTTGTATTTCCTGCAAAGCTGGAGTAAAGTCGGGTTGAATGCGAAGGGCGGCGTTGTAGTCGGCGAGCGCCCCTTGGTTATCCCCCTGAGCAGACTTCACAAACCCACGATTGTAGTAAGCTAGCGCAAAGTCGGGCTTGAGACGAATCGCTTCATTGTAGTCAGCGATTGCTCCTTGGTTATCCCCTAACTGTTTTTTTGCATTCCCGCGATTGGCGTAAGCCAAAGCCAAGTCGGGCTGGAGGCGAATGGCTTCGGTATAGTCGGTGATCGCTCCTTGGTTATCCCCTAACTGTTTCTTTGCATTCCCACGATTGAAGCAGACCTCGGCAGCTTTGTGGCGTTCTGCTTCTTGGCGTTGGCGTTCTTCCTCAGCAGCTTTACGACGTTCTTCTTCCTGTTGGCGTTTGGCCTCAGCAGCTTTGCGACGTTCTTCTGCTTGACGTTGGCGTTCAGTTTCTATCTTGCGTGCCGCTGGCGCCAGTTGAAAACCAACGTAGGTTTGAATGTTTTCCAGGCAGTTGGCCAGCGATGCTTCCCGTTGCCCAATGACCTCTACCTCCAAGTCAAATTCCACCTCGTGGTTGGCTTGGCGGCTGCGTTCCAGGGCAGCCAACAGCCGATCTTTTTGCACCTGTCCCGCCAACAAAAAGTCCAGAATCTTTTCCGAACCGGGGTCCTGTGCCGGCAAGCCGTTGGCTTGGTCATTGAGCATCAGGTTGGCGATGTCTTGAATTTGGCGCACCGCCCCCGCCATGTCGCCATCCACCTGCGAGACGTTGGCCAACAGGGACTGAAACGACCCCAGAAACTGCTCCATGTATTGCTCGAAGCTCAGGGCCACATTCGCCATCTCCGCCGCTTCCGCTTGCAGGCGATTGATTTTGCGTTGCAGTTCGTAGGCCTGCCGCTGGATGCCCAATTTCCACACCATTTCGGCCAACACTTGCCGCTGGGTTTCCTGGTCGCCGGCAATTTTTTTCCAGGCTTTGGCTCATCAACTCCAGCTTTTTGATCATCAGGATCGCCGAAAAACCCACGGTACGGGCGGTTTGCA
>JAAUUG010000248.1 GCA_012031195.1 Oscillatoriales cyanobacterium SM2_1_8 | reverse complement strand
CCCCGGCGCCCTCCTCGCCCCCCTCCACATTTTTGCCGATCGCCAACTCAACCTGAGCCGGATTGAATCCCGCCCCACCCGCCGCACCCTCGGCGATTACCTCTTCTTCCTGGACATCGAAGCCCCGCGCTCGGCCATGGAGGAAGCCTTGACCGCCCTCACCGCCGCCGTCGCCACCCTGAAAATTTTCGGCAGCTACCCCATCGCCGCCATTGACCAAGTTCATAGATAATTGTCTAGGATTCTCGGGGTTCTCCACGGCTTTTTCCTATCATGGCAATGAATTTGGGGTAGAATGGGGACGCCATTCCGCGGGGGCCAGAGCAACGGTATACTGAACAGGGATGCCACTGGGGCATCTCCGCCCGACCCAAGCCGGCAAATTGACAAGACAGCAAAGAAGTTAAAGAAAAGAAGTTAAAGAGGCGATCGCACATGGCGACCATCGAAACCCGCGCCGAGCGGATGATCATCAACATGGGGCCCCACCACCCCTCGATGCACGGGGTACTGCGGTTGATTGTCACCCTCGACGGCGAAAACGTAGTGGACTGCGAGCCGGTGTTGGGGTACCTGCACCGTTCCATGGAAAAAATCGCCGAGAGCCGGACGGTGGTGCAGTATTTGCCCTACGTGACCCGGTGGGATTATTTGGCCACCATGTTTACCGAAGCCATCACCGTCAACGCGCCGGAGAAACTGGCGGACGTGCCGGTGCCGAAGCGAGCCAGCTACATTCGGATGATCATGCTGGAGCTGAGCCGGATCGCGTCCCACCTGTTGTGGTTGGGCACCTTCGTCGCCGACATTGGGGCACAAACGCCCTTCTTTTATGTATTCCGGGAACGGGAGATGATCTACGATCTCTTTGAGGCCGCCACCGGGATGCGGATGATGCACAACTACTTTCGGGTGGGGGGGTCGCCGCCGATCTGCCCTACGGCTGGGTGGACAAGTGCGAAGACTTTTGCCGGTACTTTTTGCCCAAGGTAGACGAATACGAGCGGTTGATCAGCAACAATCCCATTTTCCGGCGGCGGGTCGAAGGCATTGGCACCATCACCCGGGACGAGGCGATCGCCTGGGGGTTGTCGGGGCCGATGCTGCGGGGCTCGGGGGTGCAGTGGGATTTGCGGCGGGTGGATCGCTACGAGCGCTACGACGAACTGGATTGGGAAGTGCAATGGGAGACCGCCGGGGACTGTTTGGCGCGGTATTTTGTCCGGGTGCGGGAGATGCGGGAATCCACCAAAATGGTGCTGCAATGCCTGCAGCAGATGCCCGGGGGGCCCTACGAGAACCTGGAGGCGCAGCGCATTGCCGGCGGCCCCAAATCCGAGTGGAACGGGTTTGACTACCAATTCATCAGCAAGAAGCCATCGCCCACCTTCAAAGTACCGAAAGGGGAGCATTACGTGCGGGTCGAAGCCCCCAAAGGGGAGCTGGGGGTGTATTTGATTGGCGAAGACAGCGTCTTTCCGTGGCGGTGGAAAATTCGGCCCCCTGGGTTCATCAATTTGCAGGTATTGCCGCAGTTGGTGCGGGGGATGAAAATTGCCGACATCATGGCCATTCTGGGCAGCGTGGACATCATTATGGGGGAGGTAGATCGCTAGTGGGAACCGGAATGGAAGCGGCGCAGGGCATCGACCTGCAGCGGGCGACGGTAGCGCTCTTGAGTCAGTGGGGGGTGCCGTTGACGGTGGCCCAGGTGTTGTGGATGTTGTTGCCCATGGTGGCGATCGTGTTGGTGGCGACGGTGGGGGCCTTGGTGTGCACTTGGCTGGAGCGGAAAATTTCGGCCGCCGCGCAGCAGCGGATCGGGCCGGAATATGCGGGGCCCTTCGGCTTGGCAATCCCCGTTGCCGATGTCGCCAAACTGCTGGTGAAAGGAAACTTGGTGCCCGCCAGCGCCGATCCTTTGCTTTTTTCGCTGGCACCGGCGATTGTCTTTATTTCCGTGTTTCTGTGTTATTTGGTGGTGCCCTTTGGTCAAAACCTGTTGATTTCCAACTTGGGCACGGGCATTTTCTTCATCATTGCCATTTCCAGCATCGCGCCCATCGGCTTGCTGATGGCGGGCTACGCTTCCAACAACAAATACTCCCTGTTGGGGGGGCTGCGGGCGGCGGCGCAGTCCATCAGCTACGAAATTCCGTTGGCGTTGGCGGCGTTGGCGGTGGCCATGATGTCCAATGGGTTGGACACGGTGCAAATTGTGCATCAACAGGAAGGGCTGGGGATTCTCACCTGGAACGTGTGGCGGCAACCGGTGGGATTTGGCATCTTTTTGATTGCCGCTTTGGCAGAGTGCGAGCGGATGCCTTTTGACTTGCCGGAGGCTGAGGAAGAATTGGTGGCAGGGTACCAGACCGAGTATGCCGGCGCCAATTTTATGTTGTTCTACGGCGGTTCCTACGCCAACCTGTTTTTGGCGGGGTTGCTGGTGGCGGTGATGTATTTGGGGGGCTGGAGCCTACCGATCCCCATCGAGGCGATCGGGCAAACCCTGGGCATTGCGCCGACCCAACCCCTCTGGCAAGTGGTGGCAGCCCTGTTGGGCATCACCATGATGTTGTTGAAAACGTTTGCGTTTCTCTTCTTCGCCATTTTGTTGCGGTGGACGGTGCCACGGGTGCGCATTGACCAATTGTTGGACTTGGGCTGGAAATTTTTGTTGCCCATTGGCTTGGCCAACCTGCTCGTTACGGCGGCCCTCAAGTTGGCTTTTCCGGTGGCTTTTGGCGGTTAGCGGCATTTATTTCATGAGGTGATCCTATGTTTGGTTTTTTGAAGCAGGTTGGCGACTATACCCGGGAAGCCGTGCAGGCGGCCAAGTACATTGGCCAAGGGATGGCGGTGACCTTCGATCACATGCGGCGACGGCCAATTACGGTGCAGTATCCCTACGAAAAGCTGATCCCATCGGAGCGGTTTCGGGGTCGCATTCATTTTGAATTCGACAAGTGCATTTCCTGTGAAGTTTGCGTGCGGGTGTGTCCCATCAACTTGCCGGTGGTGGATTACACCTACAACACTGCAATGAAAAAGAAGGAACTCAAAAGTTACAGCATTGACTTTGGGGTTTGCATTTTTTGCGGCAACTGCGTGGAGTATTGCCCGACCAACTGTTTATCCATGACGGAAGAGTACGACTTGGCCACGTACGATCGCCACGATTTGAACTTTGACAACGTAGCTTTGGGTCGGATGCCCTACAAGGTGACGGACGATCCGATGGTCACGCCGATTCGGGAGTTGGCCTACTTGCCCAAGGGGGTGATCAACGGTCACGAGGCTCCCCATACGGCTCCCCGGGCCGGCAAGCGTCCGGAAGACATTTTGGAAGAATTGGAAGCGGCCGCCACAACGACGGCTACCGACTCGTAGGAATAAGCAAGCAAACAGGGTAGGGGCAAGGCAAATGCTGATGGCGGCAGGTTTGGGCGAAAAGTTGGCGGGACTGGGCTCCCTCAGTTTGGCCGAGGGCACGCAGGTTGGGGTTTTGGTGATCTTGGCGGCGCTGGTCACCGCTTCGGCGATGGGGGTGGTGCTGTTGTCCAACATTGTGTATTCCGCGTTTTTGCTGGGGTTCACGTTTTTGGGCATTGCCGGGATGTATTTGCTGTTGAATGCCGATTTTGTCGCTGCGGCCCAGGTTTTGATCTATGTGGGGGCGGTCAACGTGTTGATTTTGTTTGCCATCATGTTGGTGAACAAGCGGCAAGAGTACAAGCCTTTGAAGTTGGGGAACCTGCGGAATGCGATCGCCGGGTTGGTGTGCCTGGGGTTGTTTGGGTTGTTGCTGGTGACGGTGACAACGGTGCCCTGGAACGTAACCACCCGGATTTCTCGACTGCCTTCGACCACGGTGGCGATCGCCCAGCATTTCTTTACCGATTATTTGCTGCCGTTCGAGTTGGCTTCGGTCTTGTTGCTGGTGGCGTTGGTGGGGGCGATTGTCTTGGCCCGGCGCGAATTTATCCCGGAAACCTCTCCCCTGGGCTATCCCGATGAAGAATCCCTGGAGCTGGTGGAGCGCCCGTTGCAACAATTGCCGGCCGGTTCTCAGGTCAAAAATTAGGCGAAATCCCCCTCGTCAAACTTTTGGGGTTTCGGCTATGCTGACGGCAAAGCACGAACGATCCAGAGACAAGCCATGAAGCCTCGTTTTTGGCCGGTACTGATGGTGGTGGGGTTGTGGGGTTGCACCATGGCCGGCGATCGCCCGGAGTCCAGCTCGTCGCACGGTCGGCAGCGCTGCTCCCAGCCTCCGGAGAGGATCCTGTAAATTCATCAAAAGATTTGGCGATCGCCGAAGCGGCCTCAGCCGATCGCCTGCGTCGGGCCCGCTTGGAAGCGACGTTTTGCCCACCAAAACCCTGGCCGCTCGACAGCAAGAAGTCCGGCAGGAGTTGGCGGCCAAGCGTGCCGATCCCTTTTCCCAACTGCCCGGCACGGCGGTCGTGGTTGTGCCGCCACGGCCCGTGTTGCCCCCACCGCAACCGGTATCCCGGCCCACCGTCTCCCCCCAGCGTCGCCTCGCTCCGTCGTCTCCCCCG
>JAAUUG010000247.1 GCA_012031195.1 Oscillatoriales cyanobacterium SM2_1_8 | reverse complement strand
GGTCAAACTGATGGACGGTTTGATTGCCGATATGTTGGCGGTGGGGGGCCACGAATTTGCCCCCCCAATTGATTCGGGTAGATTTGGGTCAACTCTGCCGCGCCGTCCTCGCCGATCTGTCGTTGCAAGCGGCGATCGCGAAAAAAGCCAGGTGCTCACCAGCGACATTCCCTCCGACTTGCCCACCATTTTTGGCGATGCGGAACGGCTGCGCCTGGTGTTTGCCAATCTTTTGGACAATGCCAGCAAATACACCCCCGAAGGCGGCGACATTGCCCTGAAGGCCCTGCACCGCACGGCCCACAAACTGGAAGTCACGGTGACCGATACGGGGCCCGGCATTCCGGCGTCCCTCCGCGATCGCATTTTTGAACACAGCTACCGTCTGGAACCGGATGGATCTCCGGGGTACGGCATCGGTTTGGCCACTTGCCAACGCATTGTCCGGGCCCACTACGGCCGCATTTGGGTGGATAGTGCGGGCAAGCAAGGCAGTTGCTTCCATGTGGTGTTGCCCATTTTCTGACCCTGCACGCTCAGGGGTTGGCGCCAGGTTGCCCCAAAGCCCGCTGCCATTGCAGCGCCAGCAGCGAAATGCCAAAGGTGGCGACAAACAACACCGTCCCGATCGCCGCTGCGTAGCCGAACTGGAGCCGTTGAAACCCCTGTTCGACCAGGTAATACACCAAGGTTTGGGTGCGGTTGGCGGGGCCGCCCCGGGTCATGAGGTAGGGTTCTTCAAAAATTTTGACCGCGGCCAGGGTGGTCAACACCAACACCAAAGCAATGTAGGGGCGCATCAGGGGGATGGTCACATCCCAATGTTTTTGCCAGCCGTCGCTCCCGTCCAAGGCAGCCGCATCGTAGAGGTCGGCGGGAATGGTTTGCAACCCGGCGAGGTAAATGGCGGCGTAGTACCCCAATCCCCGCCAGATCACGGTAATGGCGATCGCCACGGTGGCGGGGCCGGGGGCCGTCAGCCAGAAGACCGGGGTCGGCAACCAGCCGTTGAGCAGGCCGTTTTCGGCGTAAATCCACTTCCAGGTCACGCTGGCGATCGCCACGGACACCAGGGCGGGGAAATAGCAAACGGCGCGAAACCAGCCGCTGCCGGGGCGATGGGCCAAAATCGCGAGGCACAACGGCCCGAACACCAACGCCGGCACCACCAACACGGCCAGGGTCTGGGTCTGGGCGATCGCTTGCCAAAAAGCGCGATCTTGGGCCAGTTGTTGAAAATTGGCCAACCCAATCCAGACCGGGGGCGACAGGGCATCGTAGCGGGTAAAACTGAGGCCCAACACTTGCCAGGGGGGGCCCAAACACCACCGGGATCAACACCAACAGGCCCGGCCACAGCAACAGGTAGGGAATCCACGGCTGGGGCCACGAACGCAGAATTTTCCACTTCATGGGGTTTCGGGGAGCGCGGCATCCATTTTCATCCGAGTCGACGGCGATCGCAACGGGGGTAAAATAAGCGAGCCGTACCGAGCGCCGCATGAACCCCTGGGGATGGGTGGGGATGGCCGCCCTCAACAACGCCATCGGCAGTTTGATGCTCAAACAATCGCGGGTTGGGGTTCCCCCCGGCCTCGGCGGTTTGGTGCGATCGCCGTGGTTTTGGGGGGGCTTGTTTTTTTACGGGATCAACGTGCTGATTTTTGCCAAAGCCTTGGAATCTTTGCCGGTATCGTTGGCCTACCCGGTGTTGGTCGGCCTCGGGTTTGTGGCGATCGCCCTGGGGGGGCGCTTGGTTTTTTGGCGAAAGGTTGGGGGGGCTCCAGGCGTTGGGCATGGCGATCGTGCTGGTGGGGATTGGGTTGGTGGCCCGACGATGATCCCCCACTGGCAGTTGTTGCGCCCCCACCAGTGGGTCAAAAACACGGCCTGTTTGGCCGGTGTGGTCTTCGGTGGCCGCCTGGCCGAACCCTTGGCCCTCCAACAGGCGGCTTTAACATTTGTGGTGTTCTCGTTGGCGGCTTCGGCGGTGTACGTCTTTAATGACATTCAGGACTTGCCGCGCGATCGCCTCCATCCCCGCAAATGCCAGCGACCGTTGCCCAGCGGCACCGTGTCCCTCCCCCAAGCCTGGGCGATCGCGGGCGGTTTGGGCGTTGGCGCTGCGGTTTTGGCCGGAGGTTTGGGGCCGGCGGGGGCGTGGTGCGCCGCCCTCTACCTTGGGTTGAACCTGGCCTATTCCCTCCAGCTCAAACACGTCGTGTTGGTGGACGTGCACTGCATTGCCCTGGGGTTTGTGTTGCGATTGTTGGCCGGCATTTACGCGCTGGGCGATCGCCCACCGGCTGGATCGTGCTGTGCACATTCTTTTTGGCTTTGTTTTTGGGCTTGGCCAAACGGCGGGGAGAGCTGGGGCAACACCCGGAAACCGCCGGGCAACGACCCGTTTTGGCCCGGTACACCTTGCCCTTTCTCGATAGCGCCCTCGACAACACGGCGGTGATGGCCGTGGTCAGCTATGCCCTGTTTTCCGCCAACCCCGCCAAAAATCCGGCCCTGGTGATCACGGTGCCGATTGTCTACTACGCGATCGCCCACTACAAATTTTTGGTCACGGTCGAGCCGGCGGCGAAGACCCCGATCGCGTCTGGTGGCAAGACCTCCGCATCCGCTACAGCGTGTTGTTGTGGCTGGCGAGCTACGTGGCGATCGACTACGGCAACCTGCAGCTTTTCCGCTGAAATCCGCAGGGAATGCCTTGGCGCCGGTGCTTCGGCTAACCTTTGAGACCGCCGGTGGCATTCGAGGGCAAAATCAACCGTTGCGCCCCCAGGTACAGCCCGGCGATCGGCACCAACGCCAAGATGGAGCCCGCCGCCACCAAACGCCAATTGGTGCCAAAAGCCCCCGCCAAGTTGGCGATCGCCAGGGGCAGGGTTTGGCGATCGGGGTTGTCGGTGAGGGCGAGGGGCCACAGAAAATCCCCCCAAACCCCAATCCATGTAATCAGGGCCACCGTGAGATGGGCGGGCAGGGTGGCCGGCACCAAGACATCCCACCACAAACCCAAGGGCGAACAACCGTCGAGGCGAGCCGCCGCTTCGAGGTCGGCGGGCACCCCGGCAAAGGCCTGCCGCAGCAAGAAAATGCCAAAAGGGGAAATCAAATAGGGCAGCATCAGCCCCAGATAGGTATTCTTCAGACCCCAACTGCTCGCCAAGAGGTACAGGGGCAACAACGTGACCTGGAAAGGCACCGCGCTGGTGGCCACGATCGCCCAAAACAGCGGCCGTCTGCCCCAAAATGTCATCCGGGCCAGGGGATAGGCCGTCAACGCGCACAAAAGCCGTGCAGGACAGTCGCCCCGATCGCCACCACCGTGCTATTGAAGGTGTAACGCCAGAAAGGCACCGCCTGCCCCACCGCTTGGAAATTCGCCAAAGTCGGCCGTTCGGGCCACCAGCGGGGAGGTTGCTGAAACAAATTTTCTCCTGGGCCCTTCAGCGCCGTGCTGAGCAACCACAACAGCGGCAAAACCATGAACAGGGCGATCGCCCCCATCAGGAAGCCCCGCGCCACGTTTTTCCCCTTCATGGCCATTCCAGACGCACCTGGCGGCCGGTGCGATCGCTGCGAAACACTTGGGTGCGTTGCCCATCCGTCAACACCACGCGCCAGCCCGGCACCAAGGCCTGCGTGCAAAGCTCGTCGGGGCCCCCCAACCCCAAACAGCCGTTGGGCCAAGTGCGCGCCTCAACCGCCTGCACCGTCAAAGCTTCGGGGGCCGTCCCCGCAACCGCGCTCCCATTTGGCGGGCCGCAACGACGGCTCCTTGGGCGGTGGCTGGAACTTCCATCGTGGCGATCGGATAAGGTATGCCCTGTAACGTAACACAGGCGAACCAAAGCAGCATTAGGGCGCCTCCTCGGTTTTGCGTTCGCCAATGCGCCAGCGGTTGCCATCCACATCGGTAATTTCGATCTGACGGGCCCACGGCAACTCTTCTACCGTAGCGGCAAATTCCTGGGCGATCGGGTCTACCGCCGGCACCCAAAGGTACACCAACGTGCCCGGAGTGGCATCGCCCCGGTGTTCGGACAAATGAATCTGGAGATCACCCCACTGCAAAAACAAATACCACGGAAAATCGGGCCCAAACCGGTGATCGCCGGTCACCACAAACCCCAAACGCTCATACCAGCGGGCAGATTGCCGCGCATCCTGCGCATACAAAATGGGAATGAGGGTTCGTGCTTCCATATCCGCTCCCCGAACAACCTTCCGCCGTATCCTAAGCTTTTTCTGCCCTGATGCGTTCAACTCCCCCACGCAAGGCGAAGGTTCCTGAGGGCAGGCTGAGGGAAGTCGAAGCCTGGGGAACCCAAAGCCTTCAGGGAGAGAACGTGCCCAAAATGTTGCTTGGGCTCCCCGGACATCCTGCCTAAAATTACGTCGCCCCTGGGAATTATAGCTGTCTTGCATAGCGACGAGACAAAACAACTCGGGTCGCAGGGGCGAAGCCCCCGTATTGGTTCTATTAGACGTTCGTTGGGCAAGAAAAAACCGTGTCGTTTTAATTAAAATGACTATATCCTAGTAGAGCAGACCTTGGGCGAACCGACCGCGG
>JAAUUG010000246.1 GCA_012031195.1 Oscillatoriales cyanobacterium SM2_1_8 | reverse complement strand
GCGACGCCGCCGTCCTGCTCGCCCCCCCCGCCCTCGCCGAAACCCGCGATCGCCCCCTCTCCCCCAAACCCCTTCCCCCTGCCGGTGGCCGAGCTGCCGGTGGCCCCCGAGCCCGCCGCCCCCTTGACCCGCAGTGCCACTATCGATTCCATGCGCGATTCCATGCGCGATCCCACGCCTGCTCTGCAAGCCCATCTGTCGCAAGCTCACCTGTTGTCAGCCCAATTGCCGACTGGGCGCACCGTGATCCAACTCGCTTGGCAACCGAACCGGACCCCCACCATCATCGTCGAGGCGACCCCCCTCAACACCGAGGCGATCGCCCAACTGCGGCGGCAAATCGAAGACTGGAGCCGGCAAAACCCCAGTTCCTTTCAGGGCACTACTCGTCTGACGGTGATTCTTGGGCCGGGCGATCCTGGGAAAGCTGCTGGATCAACGACAGCACCCGACTCCCCTCCTCAATCGAACGATCTTCCCGAAACACCACCACCGGCGCCCGCCGCAAATTGAGGCGGTGGGCCAACTCGCGCCGCACAAACCCCGTGGCCGCCGTCAAGCCCGCCATGGTTTCGGCCCGGGCTTCTTCGGTGCCGTAAATGCTGACAAAAATTTGGGCGTGTTCGAGGTCGCGGGAAACTTCCACCGCCGTCACGCTCGTCATGCCGGTACCCACCCGATCGTCCTTGATGTCGCGCATCAGCATGGCGCCCACCTCCCGTTTGATCGTTTCGGCCACCCGGGCCACCCGCCGATCGGTTGCCATAAACTTGCTCCTGAGTGCCGTGTTTTAGTGTACCTTACCCAACAAACCAAGCATCGTCTGCCCATGACCCTCACCCTCTACAGCAACCCCCGCAGCCGCTCCACCATTGTGCGCTGGTACCTCGAAGAAAAGGGTTTGGCCTACGGCTTGCATCCCATCGATTTGGCAACCGGGGAGCACCTGCAGCCGGCTTACCAAAATGTGCATCCGTTCCGCAAATTGCCGGCGCTGGAGGACGATGGGTTTGTGGTGTGGGAGTCGGGGGCGATTTTGCTCTATCTGGCGGAAAAATCCGGCGAAATCACCGATGGGCAACAACGGGCGATCACCGCCCAATGGGTGTTGTTTGCCAACTCTACCCTCGGCAACGGCCTGTTTTTGGCCCACCTCCGGGAAAAAGAAATGCCCCGGCTGCTCGGCGATCTGAACACCTGGCTGGACACCCATGCCTTTGTGATGGGAGATGCCTTTGGGGTGGCGGATGTAGCCGTTGGCGCCATGTTGGCCTACGGGCCGATCATGGCCGGTCTGAACTACGAAGCCTATCCTGCGGTGCAAGCCTACAGCCAAAAACTGGCCGAGCGCCCCGCGTTCCAAGCTACCCTTGGCAGCCGATGAGTGGGGTTTTGACGGTTGGGTTGTTGTTTGGGGGCCGCTCCGACGAACACCCCGTATCCATTCGCTCGGCCCGGGCGATCGCCGCAGCTTTGGGCAACCATCCCCGCTATCGTTTGCAGCCGTTTTACCTCGATCGCCAAGGGTTTTGGCATCCGCCGGCGCCTTCCGCGTTGGTGCTCGCCCAAGATGAAATGCCCCCCCCCCTGGCCGGCTTTCAGTTGCCGCCGCAAATCCAGGAAGTGGACGTGTGGTTTCCGGTGTTGCACGGCCCCAACGGCGAAGACGGCACCGTGCAAGGGTTGCTGGAACTCCTGCAAAAACCCTATGTGGGCAACGGGGTTTTGGCTTCCGCCGTGGGCATGGACAAAATTTTAATGAAGGCCTGTTTTGCGAAGGCCGGTTTGCCCCAGGTCAAATACCAAGCCCTAACGGCGACGGACTGGGCCCAAGACCAAGAAACCTGGTGCGAACATTTGGAATTGGAATTGGGCTATCCCTGCTTTGTCAAGCCTTCCAACCTGGGTTCTTCCGTCGGCATTGCCAAAGTCCGCACCCGCTCGGAGTTGATCGCCGGTCTGGCCCAGGCGCTGCAATACGATCGCCGGGTGATTGTGGAAGAAGGTGTGGTCGCCCGGGAAATTGAGTGCGCCATCTTGGGCAACGCCGCCCCCGAAGCCTCGGTGGTGGGAGAAATCACCTATCAAAGTGATTTTTACGATTATGAAACCAAATACACCGCCGGCAAAGCCCAGTTGCAAATTCCAGCCGATTTGCCCCCCACCGTCGTCCGTGCGGTGCAAGCCGCCGCCAAACGCACTTTTGCGGCCATTTCCGGTCGTGGTTTGGCTCGGGTGGATTTCTTTTATGTCGAAGCCAGCGCCACCATTTTGGTGAACGAAATCAACACGTTGCCCGGCTTCACCGCCACCAGCATGTATCCTAAATTGTGGGAAGCCAGCGGCCGGAGTTTTCCCGCGCTGTGCGATCGCCTCCTGGAACTCGCCCTGAATCCCTGATCGGGCCGCTGGCAAGGAGAAACTACCGCCCCCGGTCTTGGTTTTCCCTTCACCCTGAAACTCCCGCACCGGCAGGCAGGGGGAGTCACACCTAATTTTGAGATTTTCTGGATGCCCGCGACCATGAGCTACTACCTTTCCCCCCGTTTTTGGACAAGTTGGTTTTGCACTTGGTCAAAAACTTTTTGCCGATGGCGAGCCATACCCCGCTCATTTTGGGCATTCATGGCCCCAAAGGCGAGGGCAAATCGTTTCAGTGCGATTTGGCGTTTCGGCAATTGGGCATCGAGCCCATCAAAATGTCCAGCGCCGAATTGGAAAACCCAGACGCGGGCGATCCTTCCCGGTTGTTGCGCCTGCGGTACCGCGAGGCCTCGGAACGCATTCGGGTGCGGGGGCAGATGTGTGCCTTGGTGATCCACGATTTGGATGTGGGGGTGGGGCGCGTCGATCGCCAGACGCAATACACCGTCAACACCCAACTGGTGAGCGGCACCCTGATGAACATTGCCGACGATCCCACCAACGTGCAATTGCCGGGGAGCTACGATGAGCGACCCCTCAAGCGGGTGCCGATTGTCGTGACGGGCAACGATTTGGCCACGCTGTATGCGCCGCTGGTGCGGGATGGCCGCATGGAAAAGTTTTACTGGGAGCCCGATCGGGTGGATCGGATCGGCATGGTGGCGGGCATGTTTGCCGCCGAAGGGGTGGCCCGTGGCGATATCGAGCATTTGGTGGATGCTTTTCCCGAAGGGGCGATCGACTTTTTTGCGGCGTTGCGTTCCCGCCTGTACGACGACCTGATTCGGGAATTTATCAGCACCGTGGGGCTCGATCGCCTTTCCCTGCGGCTGGCCAACAGCGCGGAGGCCCCGCCGGAATTTCGGGTGCATCAACCGCCGTTGGCCGTATTGCTGGCCACGGGTCGCCAATTGCTCGCCGAAAGCGATCGCCTCCAGCAACGCCGTTTGATCGAGGAATACCTGTAGAACGTTGGGGGAGCGGATTTTTGGTCATCGCGCCCGGGCCGGGTTGGCCCATCCCCCTAATCCCGTTGGCTGGCAAACAAGCGGCTGCCCACCCAAGCCAATCCGATCGCCACGCTGGCCAAGACCGCCACATGGATCCAAGCCAGGTTTTCGCCGGCGGCGATCGCCCGGAGGCCGGTGCTGGTGTGGGTGAGGGGCAAAGCATACACCACCCATTGCAGGGGGGCCCCCAGTTGGCTCGGATCGAAAAACGTGCCGCCCAAAAACGACATGGGCACAATGGCAAAATTGTTGGCCAAGCCCACCGCCTCCAACGAAGCCACCTTTAGCCCCACAATCGCCCCCAAACCGGCAAACACCATGCCGTTCAACCCCAGCATCAACCAAAACCCAGGGTGCAAAAATCGCCAATTGCCGGTAAACAAAATCGCCACGGCGACCACGGCCCCCGCCGTCAACAAACCCCGCAGCACCCCCGCCAACATTTTTCCTAGGTACAACGCCAGGGGCGGCACCGGGGCCAACAACATCTCCTCAAAGGTCTTGCTGTACAGGCGATCGCCGCAAATCGAAAAGGTGGTGCCGCCAAAGCTGATGGTCATGGAAGAGAGGGCCGCCATCCCCGGCAAAATAAAATCCAGGTAGCTGCCGCCGAAGGCCGTACCGTCCAGGGTGCTGCCCAAACCGTAGCCAAAGGCCAAAATGTAAATCAATGGAGAAATCAACCCCGAGGCAACGACTTGGGTTAGGCGCGATCGCAATTCGAGCCAGTCGCCCCACAACACCGTCAGGCTGTCGTACACCAAGGCTTGCCCGGCGGACATTTCGAGTTTGGTAACCATCGTCAAAAATCTAACCCCATGCCGGCCAATTCCTAAATTTGTGGTTCCCTTGGTATCGTATCGTACCGCCACCCTTCGCCGCGAACCAGGGGCCGGTTCCAGGCCGATCCAGAAAGCACCCTCCAGGCCCTTGCGGTATCATTCAGACAACCTATAACGGCAAATACAGTCATTTTAATTAAGAATGCGCCTGTATAGCTGTTTTGCATAGCGACGAGACAAAACAAGTCGGGTCGCAGGGGCGAAGCCCCCGTATTGGTTCTATTAGACTTTCGTTGGGCAGGAAAAAACCGTGTCAGTTTTAATTAAAATAACTATAACTTGGTTGGGACGAGGTTTGGGGATGAAACCCTT
>JAAUUG010000012.1 GCA_012031195.1 Oscillatoriales cyanobacterium SM2_1_8 | reverse complement strand
CTATATATAGCTGTTTTGCATAGCGACGAGACAAAACGAGTCGGGTCGCAGGGGCGAAGCCCCCGTATTGGTTCTATTAGACTTTCGCTGGGCAGGAAAAAACCGTTTCAGTTTTATAGTCATTTCAAATGTGTTTGCGACAATCTTGCCCTCACCCCCAGCCCCTCTCCCAGAGAGGGAGAGGGGAGTAAAGGCAGTTAAAACAACCGTAGTCGTACCACTTTTAATTAAAATGACTATATTTTAATTAAGAATGCGCCTGTATAGCTATTTTGCATAGCGACGAGACAAAACAAGTCGGGTCGCAGGGGCGAAGCCCCCGTATTGGTTCTATTAGACTTTCGTTGGGCAGGAAAAAATTGTGCCAGTTTTAATTAAAATAACTATAAAATAAAGTTGTCGCTATACTCGGGTAGGTTCGGACATCGAAGGAAGAGGGGGTTTAGGGCTTCGGCGTGAGCGCTCAGCCGAACGGCACAGCCCCCAGCCAGGGGTCTCCCCCCTTTCCCCCCGTCCCAACCAAATTGTTTACAGCTATACGTCAAGCCGCGTTCCAAGGAGACAGATCATGCGGATGTTGCACACCATGTTGCGGGTCGGGAACCTGGAGCGATCGCTCGGGTTTTACACTGAGGTTTTGGGGATGAACCTCCTGCGGCAGAAGGACTATCCCGGCGGGCGGTTTACCTTGGCGTTTGTGGGGTACGGCGACGAAAAAAACGAGACCGTCTTGGAACTGACCCACAATTGGGACACCGATCGCTACACCGTGGGGGACGGGTTTGGGCACATTGCGTTGGGGGTGGCCGACATCTACGGCACCTGCGCGGCGATCGCCGCCAAGGGGGGAAAAGTGGTGCGGGAACCGGGCCCGATGAAACATGGCAGTACGGTGATCGCCTTTGTGGAAGACCCCGACGGCTACAAAATCGAGTTGATTCAAATGGTAGACCGCGAAGATTAGCCAAGGGGCTTGCCCGGAAAGCATTACTGCGCCAGGTTTGCGGATGTTTCCCCATCCCCCTAGGGCGCTTCAAACCGGGTGCCGAGGTACAGTTCCCCCACTTGGGGATCGTGCAACAGGGCTTTGCCTTCCCCCTGAAACCGGACTTGCCCGCCGTCCATCACATACCCCCGCTGGGCGATCGCCAGGGACTTGCGGGCGTTTTGCTCCACCAGGATAATGGCCGTACCGGCGGCGTTGATTTGTTGAATCACCTCCAGGGTTTCTTTCACCAAGAGGGGGGATAGGGCCGCCGAAGGTTCGTCCAAAATCAACAACTTGGGGGACAACATCAACGCCCGGGCCAAAGCCAGCAATTGCCGCTCCCCCCCCGACAACGTTCCCGCCCGCTGCCGTCGCCGTTCGTAGAGTTTGGGAAAGCGATCGAACAGGTTTTGCAGGCGATCGCGGCAGGAGATGTTCAACACATAGGCCCCCATCTCCAAATTCTCTTGCACCGAGAGGGAAGGAAACACGTTGGCGTTTTGGGGCACATAGCCCAACCCCAGCCGCACCAATTGTTCCGGCGGCTTGCCGGTGATGTTTTGACCGTCCAAATGGATTTCCCCCGCCCGGATCGGCACCAGCCCAAAAATGCTCTTGGCCAAGGTGGATTTGCCGGCCCCGTTGGCTCCGATCGCCGTCACCAATTCCCCCGGCGCCACCGTCAGGTCTACCCCCTGCAATATGTCCACCCCTTCGAGGTACCCCGCCACCAACCCGGCCACGGTCAACAACGGCGCTGGCGCGGCGGTCATGGCAACAACGAACCCGGTGGATACAGACCCGGGGCGATCGCCCGGTTGATGCTCGAATCGGCCCCCACCACCGTCTGGGCGGGAATTTCGGCTTGGGGCCCCACCTGCACGCGATCGCCCACAAAGCAGGGGGCCGTCAATTGGGCGGTTTCGTGGCACACGGCGGTGGGGGAAACCCACACCCCAGGGGACTTTTCGGCGGCCACCATCGGAAAGGGCACCGTTTTTTGCAACACGTCCCACTGGGCCTGCAAATACTTGGCGGGGGTGCCCATATCCAACCAATAACCCGACCAGATAAATCCATGCACCGCCAAACCCCGGGTCAGCATTTCCGGGAACACCACCCGCTCAAAACTCAACGGTTGACCGGCGGGATAGGGGTCAAACACCGCCGGATCGAGGACGTAGGTGCCCGCGTTGATGGTGTTGATGCCGGCGGCCAGATACTGCTCTGCTTGCACTGCCGTGGGTTTTCCCGAAACGCTTGCACGCGCCCCGTCCCATCGCACTCCACCAACCCAAAGGGCGTGATGTCCGCCACCCGCGTCAACGTCAATGTGCCCTGCCCCCCATGGTGCCGGTGAAAGTCCATCAACTGTCGCAAATCCAAATCCGTCAAAATGTCCGCGTTGAACACCACCAGCGGTTCCCCCGAAAACAAGGGCTTGGCCAACAGGATCGCCCCCGCCGTATCCAAAGGATCGGTTTCCCACAGGTAGCGCAGCTTGACCCCCAGGGCCGCCCCATCGCCAAAAGCCTGCTCGATTTGCGCCCCCAGGTACCCCACGTTCACCAAAATATCGACGATGCCCGCCTGCCGACAGCGATCGATCAGCCAGGCCAAAAACGGGCGATCGATCAGGGGCAACAACGGTTTGGGGCAACGGTAGGTCAAAGGGCGCAGACGGGTACCTTTCCCGCCCGCAATCAAAATCGCTTGCATGGGGATGGCCGGCAAATTGCTTTTAGTGTGCCATGTTCCCCCCCATAATGATTCCTGTTTTTCCCTTCGCATTCTCATGAAAAATCCGATCGCCCCCCACGGTGGCCACCTGATTCAACGGGTTCTGGACAGCGCCCAAAGCGCGGCTTGGCGGCAACGGGCCGCGGAATTGCCCCGCGTCACCCTCGGCGAACGCTCCGTATCCGACCTCGAAACCATTGCGATCGGGGCGTTGAGTCCCCTCACCGGGTTTATGGGGGAAGCCGATTACCGCGCCGTGGTGGAAACCATGCACCTGGCCAACGGTTTGCCCTGGACGTTGCCCATTACGCTGGCGGTGGCCCCCGCCGTGGCCGAGGGGTTGACGGTCGGCGCGCCGGTACGGCTGGACGATCCCCAAGGGGAATTCCTGGGCATTCTGGAGCTGAGCGGTACCTACACCGTGGACAAAACCCACGAAGCCCGGCAGGTGTACCGCACCGACGATCGCGCCCATCCGGGGGTGGCGGTGCTCTACGACCAAGGGGAGGTGTACCTGGCCGGCGACATCTGGTTGCTGGAGCGGCGGCCCCACCCCCTGTTCCCCACGTACCAGATCGATCCCGTTGCCTCCCGGGCCCGCTTTGCCGAAAAGGGTTGGCGCACCATTGTCGGTTTCCAAACCCGCAACCCCATCCACCGCGCCCACGAATACATCCAAAAGTGCGCCCTGGAAATTACCGATGGCCTGTTCCTGCATCCTTTGGTGGGGGCCACCAAAAGCGACGATGTGCCCGCTGCTGTGCGGATGCGCTGCTACGAAATTTTGCTGGAGAAGTATTACCCCGCCGATCGCGTGATTTTGGCGATCAATCCCTGCGCCATGCGCTATGCCGGGCCCCGCGAAGCCATTTTCCATGCGATCGTCCGCAAAAATTACGGCTGCACCCATTTCATTGTGGGGCGCGACCATGCCGGGGTGGGGGATTACTACGGCACCTACGATGCCCAGCACATTTTTGATGAGTTCGATCCCGCCGCTTTGGGAATTATGCCCCTGAAGTTTGAACACGCTTTTTATTGCACCCGCACCCAGGGGATGGCCACCGCCAAAACCAGCCCCAGCCTGCCGTCGGAGCGGATTCACCTGTCCGGCACCAAAGTTCGGGAAATGTTGCGGCGCGGTGAGGTTCCCCCCCCAGAATTCAGCCGCCCGGAGGTGGCCGCCGAATTGGCCCGCGCCATGCACGAGACGATCCCAGGCTAACTTTTGCCCCGCCCTGGGTCGCCCCATCCCCCTGCCCCCAGGGGGATTTTTCTAAAGTTCGGAAACTTTTCCGAAAAAAGTTTCACCTGGTTGGCTTTGCCCCTACCGTAATCAGGAATTTGACGGGCGATCGCCCCGGTTTCCAGATTTTTTCCCCAATTCCGCCAAAATGCTTTGCCGTAATTTTGGGCGATGAAAATCCGCGAAAATCGACGTAAATCGAACCAAAATTGCGCGCGGTCAAGGCAGCACCCATAACTTGCCCCCTGACATCCCCCGCCGCGATCGCCCATGGTGCAGAAATTTGGCGCACCGCTCCCCTGCGATCGCCATCACCGGCGACTTGTTTCCGCGATCGTCCGCCAGCCCGACCCCGTTTCGTCCTTTGGCTGCGGAAAGCCGCATTCATTCTTTCCGGGAATTTGCCCGATTCTGAAGGTTCCTTGCGGATTGACAGGGACAAGCCCGGTATGCGTTGAAGGCAGAACTACCAATCAATGCACGTTTTGTCGATTTGTTTTGTTCGCCATGAACTTGTTTGCGGGAAATTGAACGGGTAGGGTACTGACAGGAAAACGCAAAACTTCCGGTTTTTGCCAACAAGCCTGAAAAAACCTACCGATGGGAACCTGGGTGGGGGGGAGCGAGGGGCGATCGGGCCCCGAGGGCAAATCTGGAGGGCAGGCTTCCAGATCGTAGTTCAGGGGTCAGGCCGCAACAGCGGATCGATCGCATCGAGTAGCAAGTGTAGGGAGGCCAATTCTTGAAACGTCGTTTGCACAAACAGGGCGAGCAACTTTCCGCCTGGAACGTCCAACCAACCGTTGAATCCAGCCAAGGGGTGCGGGTTTCCTTGGCGGTGGTGGGTCTAGCCCTTTCCTTGGGCACCGCCGGGATTTTGGTGGAGCGGCAGGGGCGATCGCCGAAAGCCGCACCGGTCGACGCGTCCGCCCAAACCTTGGGGATGGCCTTGGCGCAAAACGTCGAATTCAAGTATGAGCAGGCGCGGGCGGCGATCGCCAGCGGGGCCTTGGACGAGGTGCGGGGCCCGATTGTGCACGAGGTGCAGGAAGACGACACCCTGTGGAAAATCACCCAAATGTACGGGGTGGATGCGGCGGCGATCGCCGTGTCGAACGGGGTGAGTGCGGCAACGGAACTGAAGCCGGGGACGAAACTGGTGGTGCCGCCGGTGGATGGGGTTGGTGCACCGGGTGAAAGTCAGGGGAAACCTTGGGGGCGATCGCCGCTTTCTATGGGGTGCCGGCGGCGGAGATCGCCCGGCATTCCCAGCTCGAATCCCCGGATTTCTTGGAAATTGACCGGCCCCTGACCATTCCCGGTGATTTGACGCAGTTGATGGCGGTGCGGGAAGAGCACGCCAAGGAGCGGTTGGTGGCGGAGCGCGATCGCCTAAAAGAGCGTTTGCAGGAATTGGATGGGCAGTTTGTGCCGGTGAGCCACAATCCGCTGGCGGCCCAAGTCCAGAAAGCACCGAAGTACACCACCTATCGGGTGGTTTTGGGGGACACGATCGAAACCATTGCCCGGCGGTACGGCGTGCAGTCATCGGCGATCGTGGCGGCCAACCAACTGGAAGATCCCCACTGGCTGCCCCTGGCCCAAGAACTGAAAATTCCGGCCGCGGCCGCCGGCTGGGAAACGGCCGCCGTCAGCAAGCCCGCCAAAGAAATTGCCAGCACCCTGCAGGAAGTGGAGCGGCAAATCGCGGCCAAGCCCATTGCCGTGAAGGCGGCGACCCCCCTGGATTTGTCGATATTGCCCATTGCCCTGAACGAAACCACAAACCCAACGTTGGCCGAATCTTTGCCCTGGAGCGGATTGGTGAGCTTGGCCGGTCTGGTACCCGAGACCCCGGTGGCCGAACCGTCAGGAACCGCGGTCGCCCCCTCTCCAGCTACGCCGACCCCGGCCACGCCTGACCCTTCCCCTGTGGCGGCGGTGGTGGCTACGGTGTTCCCGGTTTTGGTGCCGGTGCTGCCGGTGGAGCAAGTGGAAAAGGTGGCTCCTTTGGCGGCGATCGCCCTGCCCAGCGTCGAGCCTACGTCAGCCTTGCCCGAACCCCAAGCCCCTTCCCCCGAAGCGAAGGACACGGCAAAGGACACCGAAGAAGCCGCGGTTCCGGTGCCTCCCCCCGCCGCGACGAAGGTTGCGGCCGCCTTGCCCACATCGGTACCGGCCGCTGCCCTCAAAGAGCAACTGGTGGCGGCGCCGGCCGCGCCTTTGCTGCCAACTTCGGCGGCCGAGCCGGCGGTGAAATTGGCGGCCGAAGCCCTTTTGCCCAACGCTCCCGAAGCGGTAACCGAAATGCCCAGTGCGGCGGCTACCCAAACCGTGGCCCTGTTGCCAGCGGCCGAAGCCCGGATGACCTCCGTCGAGCTCCGGCGGTTGGAACTCGAAGTCGAGCAACTGGGCGATCGGGTGCGGGAGGCGGAACAGAAAGCGCGGGAGCAGGCCGAGCAAGAGATCAAACTTGCGGTGGCCCCCACGGCCCCGGCCCTCGGTCTCGATCGCCAAAACCGAGTGGTCGTCCAGCCCTCTGAGTTTTCGGCCGTATCGCCCCAATGCCCTTGCCCCCGTCCGCGCGCGAGCTTCCTCCCCCGATGTGAACGATGTCGGGGTTTCCAGCGGGTTCATCTGGCCGGCCCAAGGGGTATTCACCTCCGGTTTTGGCTGGCGTTGGGGACGGGTGCACCAAGGCATCGACATTGCGGGCCCCGTGGGCACACCCATTTTGGCGGCTGCCGCCGGGGTCGTGGAATTTTCCGGCTGGAACGACGGCGGCTACGGCTACATGGTAGACATTCGCCATGCCGACGGTACCGTTACCCGTTACGCCCACAACAGTGCGTTGTATGTGCGGTCGGGGCAATCGGTGAACCAAGGTCAACCCATTGCGGCGATGGGCAGCACCGGCTTTAGTACGGGGCCCACCTCCACTTTGAAATTCGCCCCAACGGCGGGGCGGCGGTGGATCCCATGGCTTTCTTGGCCAGCCGGCGGCGCTAAAGACGTGCCCCTAAGCGGCGGTGCTGGCCCGGGGCAAAGCGGCCAAGGTTTGCTGAATGTAGCGGTGGAGAGGCGTGTGGCGATCGCAACAGGCGGCGGCCCGCAGCAGGTCATGGCGAGCCCGTTGGAGTTGCCCCAAATCGATCTGCACCAAAGCCCGATCCAACCAAGCTTCGGCGCTGCGGGGGGACAAACGCAAAGCCGCCGTGAAATCCGCCGTCGCCCGATCGAACCGTCCCAGGCGATGGTGGGCAATCCCCCGATTCAAGTAGGTGGCTTCGGTGGGGGATGCGTGGAGGGCCGCGCTGCAATCGGCGATCGCCCGTTGGTACTGTTGGAGCTGAATGTAGACCAAACAACGGTTGTTGAGGGCCCCTTGGCGTTTTGCCCAGTATTTGGGATGGTCGGGCAGGGCGATCGTGCGGTGCAGGGCCGTCAACGCGGCGGGCCAGTCTTGTTGTTGCAGGGCCTGCAAACCGCTCGTCCAAGCCCGATTTGCGGCCCGATCTGCAACCCGATCCAAGGACAAAGCCCAGACCGGGCCGCTGCCCCACAATAACCACAGCGCGAGGAGACCAATCCAGAACCGCACTATTTGCCCCAGTTGTTATCGGCTTGGGTCAGCACGTAGGCGACCACATCTTCCACATCTTGGGGTTGCAGGCGTTTGCCAAAGGCCGGCATGGCATTTTTGCCGTTGGTAACCTGGTAGGCGATCGCCCCGGCATCGTACATGTTGTATTCCTGAAGGGCTTCTTTTTTGAGGGTTTTGGCCCGCACCACCGAATTGTTGCCGCCGGCATGGCACGCCACGCAATTGGCCTTGAAAATTTGCTTGCCGTGGCCCGCATCGGCGGCCCATGCGGGATGGACAAACGCCAGCAAGCTCCAGAGTGCTGCCACCCAAACCAGTAAAATTTGTTTCAACGGATGCATACCAACCCAACCTTAGCATTTTGGCCAAAGAATCGCCCCCTGTCAAAAGACGGGCGGTCAAAGGTATAGAAATGTACGGAGAGCATGGCCAAGGAGCCGAACCGCACCGAAGCGATCGGCTAAGGTTACGATGCAAAGAGCAGCATCCCAAGGTTTTATGCAAGACTCTCCCTGGCAGCAGCTCAAACGCCGCGAAATCTCCTTGGAGCAAGCTCTGGCCCGTTTGGTGACCGAAGGGGGATATGCGACCCTCGATTTGCTCGACACCGGGCTGGATGCGCAATTTTTTCGGGAGATGGGGGAGCGGGCCAACAGCATCCATGCGATCCCGCTGTTGCTGTGGCAGGGGAAATACTATCTAGGGAGCCCCGAGCCACTGCCCGCCGAGGTGCGTCGCTACATTGGCGATCGCACCAACACCACGGTCGAAGAAATCCCGTTGTCCAAACGGAGCTACCGGGACTGGCTGCGCTACAAAAACGTCAACCTAAAATCCATCTCCAAGGACCCCATTCGCAGTCCCTTCGACACCGACGAAGACTCCGAGGACATCCGGGAGACGGCCGGGGTGGAGCTGGCCAAGGCCCTCGATCAGCAGAGCCGGATCAACGTGATTGTGTCCAACGCTTTGCGGAGCCGGGCCAGCGATATCCATTTGGAGCCGGACATCGACGGTTTGCGGTTGCGGTACCGCATCGATGGGGTGCTCAAAGATGTGGCCAAATTGCCCTTGGACGTGAGCCGCAAAACCGTGGTCTCCTGCAAGGTGATGGCGGACATGGACATTGCCGATAGCCGGCGACCTCAAGACGGGCGGATTGGTCGGCAATACACCAGCGGCGACCTCACGGAAAAACTGGACATGCGGGTGAGCACCCTTCCCTGCGTCCACGGCGAAAAAATTGTGATTCGGTTGTTGCCCCAACGCAACCCCTTTCAAAATACCAGCGGCTTGGGGTTTATGCCGGCGGCTTTGCAAATCTACGAGACTTGGTTGAGCCAGCCCCAGGGCATGGTGGTGTTGACGGGCCCGACCGGTTCCGGCAAAACCAGCACGTTGTACACCAGTTTGCAAAAAATTGCCACGGAGCGGGTGAACGTGGTGACCGTCGAAGACCCGGTGGAATACGTGCTGCCGGGGATCACCCAAACCCAGGTGAACGATGCGGCGGGAATGACCTTTGCGGCGGGGCTACGGGCCATTTTGCGGCAAGACCCCGACATTGTGATGGTGGGGGAAATTCGGGATGCCGAAACGGCGGAAACGGCGGTGCGGGCGGCCTTGACGGGGCACTTGGTGTTGACCACGATGCACACCAACGATGCGGCGGGGGCCATTCCCCGGCTGCGGGACATCGGCCCCGATCCCGGTTTGATTTGCGATGCGTTGTTGGGGGTGGTGGCCCAACGGTTGGTGCGGAAAATTTGTCCCCATTGTGCGGACCCCTACGAACCAACCGCCGAGGAACTCACGTTGCTGGGCATTTCCCAGGAAACCGCGGCCAAACTGAATTGGCAAAAGGGCCGGGGCTGCGTCAAGTGTTTGCAGACGGGGTACCTGGGTCGGGAAGCGGTGGTGGAGTTGGTGGCGGTGAACGATCGCATTCGGGAAATCATCTACGAGGGGAATTTGGGGGAGTTGCGGCGCCATTTGCAGGCCAGCGACCATCCTTCGTTTCGGCGGGCGGCCCTGGACAAGGTGGCCCGGGGGGTAACCACGGTGGAGGAGTTGCGACGGGTGTTGCCCTACAGCGCGCTGTGCCATTCGCCGGTGCGGAGTGCCAACGGCAAGGGGATGCGGCCGATGCCTGTGGGGACTTAACCCATGTGGGTCGGGGCGATCGCTTGGCTGGTGGGGTACGCTTGGCTGACCCGCAACCTATTTATGGACGATGCCTGGACGGGCCTCACCTATGCCCGCAACCTGTGGGCGGGGGCGGGATATGTCTTTTTCCCGGGGCAACCGCCGGTGGAAGGCACCACCAACCTGTTGTGGACGTTGGCTTTGGTGCCTTTGGGGGACTGCCGGTGGCGGCCAAGGTTTTGGGGCTGGTTTGCGTCGGGGGAACCCTCGCCCTGACCGTACGGCTGGGGGAGCCCTTGGCTGCCGGCTGGCGGTGGGTGCCGGCCGGATGGTTGTTGGTCTGCGGCGATTTTCTCTACTTTTCCCTATCGGGGATGGAGACGGCGGGTCTGGCGCTGGCATTGCTGGGGATGGCGGTGTGGGAGCGGCAGGCTTGGTGGTTGGGGGCGATCGCCTTTTTGTTGCATCCCGAAGCGGTGTTGGTTTGGCCCTTGGCGGCCCTGGGGCGATCGCGGGAGGGTTGGCCGCTACTGCGGGAAGGTCTGGGGTTCGGGCTTCTGCTGGCCCTGGTGGCGATCGCCCGTCAGGTTTATTTCGGGTTTTGGTTGCCAAATACGTTTGTGGCCAAGTTTAGCGATGGGTCTACGGTTGCAGCCAACCTCGTCAACCTGGCCTTGGGACGCAACCCCAATTTTCCGGCCCCTTTGGTGTGGGTGTGGCCGTTGACTTTGGTGCTAATGGTTTGGGGAGCTGCCCAACTGCATCGTACCGCTCCCCGCTGGGCCTGGATGTTGGGGGCGCAGGCAGCCACCGCCGGCATTTTTGGGGTGTACACCGGATTTGATTGGACGGGATATGCCCGCTACAGCGCCCCGTACCTGCCGGCGGTCTTTTTGTTGTTGGGGTATGCGCTGGCGAACGTTGAGAAAGCCTGCGGCCCCAAGTTTGCCAAAGGGGCGATCGCCCTGGCCCTCATTTTGGGACTGAGCTTGGCCTACCGGGAGGGCCAAATGTTGTTGCCCCAAACCCTGCGGCGCTATCCCGGCTATGTGTGGGCCAGCGAAACCCTGATCGCACCTTCCCAATGGCTGGGCTCCCACTTGCCCCCCCACTGGGCGATCGCCACCCGAAGGATTGGGGCATTGTCCTATTGGAGCCGGCACCGGGTGTTCGATTACCGGTTTGGCCTGACCGAACCCCAGGTAGCCCAAGCCGCCCGCCAAAACCGGCGCTGGTTTGAAACCCCCAACGATCCCGCGGTGTTGCCCCTCTGGCGGCAAGTCCAACCGGATGCCCTCCTTGAGGATCAAGCGGTGGTCGATTACATGGCTCAATGGCCCCCCAACTCCCGCTTTGCCGATGGGGTCTTGCTGGACGGGGTGCCTTACCTCCCTATGCGCTCGTTCCCCATTGGCACCTACTTGGACTCCCCCCAACGCTGGGTGCTGTTGGTGCGGGGCGATCGCCTGCCGTTGACGGGAAGTCAACCTTAGGCCAACCTATCCGCCGCCAAACACTTCCACGTTGGCAAACCAGCAGGGGGGCGATTGGTGGCCCACCCGGATCGCTTGATTGGGTTCGCCCTTGCCGCAAAACGGAGACCCGTACAATTCGACGGTGTGGCCGACTTTTTGCAGGTTGCGCCAAAACGCCAAGGTCGTGCCCCGGTAATTGGGATTGCGCAGCACCTTGGTCAGCCGGCCGTTTTCGATTTGACGAGCGTATTCGCACCCAAACTGAAACTTGTGGCGGCGATCGTCGATCGACCACGAGCGGTTGGATTCCATGTACACCCCATGGGCGATCGCCCCGATCAAGTCCTCCAGGCGATCGGTGCCCGGCTCCAGGTTGATGTTGGCCATGCGATCGATCGCCGGGCGGTTCCAGGAAGCGGCGCGGGCGTTGGCGGTGCCCGGCAGGGACGATCGCGCTTGGCTTTCGAGGCTGCCCAAACCCCCGATCAAAACCCCATCCCGAATCAGGTACGTTTTGGCGGCGGGCACGCCGGTATCGTCAAAGTTGTAGCTGGCAAACTCCCCCGGCACCTCGGGGCAAAGGTGGCGTTGAGCAACGGCGATCCGTATTGCAGGGTGCCGAAATCGCCGGGTTGGACAAAACTGGTGCCGGCATAATTGCGCTCGTCCCCCAAAATCCGATCCAGTTCCAGGGGATGGCCAATGCTTTCGTGGATTTGCAGCAACATTTGGTCGGGGGCCAACACCAAATCGGTCGTGGCCGTGGGGCACTCTTCCGCATCCAGCAATTCGAGGGCTTGGGCGCCAACGGTTTCCGCCCGGGCCAGCCAGGGTTCGCGGGCGATCGCCTCCCAGCCGGTTTGGGTGCAGCGGGCCATCGCCCCCCGATCGCTCCGTTTTTGAACTTGGCAGCCGTCCATGGCGGTGGCGGCCATATCGGTGGCTACGGTCAAAGTGTGTTGATGGATATCGGCGCCGTTGCTGCTGCCAAAATAGGTTTCGGTTTCGGTCAGCCAAAACGCCACGGTGGTGGACACGATCGCCTCGGCCACCCGCAAAGCTTGGCACAGCTCCATCCCCAAAGCGTGGGCCGCCCCCACCTCCACTTGATCCAACCCCAAGCGAAACGGGGAACGGTAAGCACCGGTAGCCGGAGGGCGTTGACGGACATCGAAGGCAAACAGGGGGAACCGGGCCGCGGCGATCGCCCGTTCGTAGGCCTGCTGGGCAGCCCGGCGAATGCCCGCCCTCGTCAAGACATGGGTACAACCGTAGCCAAACTGCCCCTGGGTCAAGACTTCCACAAACACGCCGGCACTGGTACCACGGTGGCAGGGTTGGGGCAAACCGTCGCGCACATGAATGGACAACATGCGTTCTTCGACATAGCGCAAACCCAGCCAATCCACCGGCAAATCGATCGCGCCCAACCAAGCCGCCAAATTGGTTCTCACGGACAACACATCTCTGGGGGATAGCCTTATCTTAGTTGGTACCGTCCAAAACACCGGGGAGGAGTCCTGTGGAGCCAACCACCATCAACTGCCAAGAAGCCTGCGTCAACGGCTGCGTGTTGGGCGAGCGCTGCCCCAACCGTCCGTACCTCGAACAAACCCGCCAATTTGTGGCCAACACCTCCATCGATCGCCTGTTGGAGATCGCGGCGTCCCGATTTGCCCCTCCCCCCCCCGGAAAACCCTTAGCACCGCGGCCAAAGGCTTTCCCGTTCAAGCTATAGAATTGGGGAGTTCGGCGGATGCCCAGCGCAACCGGGGCATCTCAACTTTTTGGGGAAAGACATGGACGGCGCGCAAGGCTTGGCATTGGGGACATTTGTCTTTGTGGTTGTCCTCCTGCTGGGGGACTGGACGCATCTAACCATTGCGGCTCTGCTGGGAGCCCTGTTTGCGATCGTCGCCAACCTGATGACCCTCGAAGAAGCCGTTGGCTTTGTGGGCCAGAGCCATGGCACCCTGGCGCTTTTTTTTGGGGTGATGGTGATGGTGCGGGCCTTTGAACCCACCCGCGTCTTTGAATACCTGGCGGCCAAAGTCATCTCTTGGGCCCAAGGCAAAGGCAGCTATCTACTATTGGGGGATTGTGGGGTTGAGCGCCCTCGCCAGCGCTTTTTTGCCCAACGCGACTGTGATCATTTTGCTGGGGCCCATGATCCCCCCCCTCGCTTTGATCCTGGGGGTGCCGCCGGTGCCCCTGTTGGTGCTGATGGTGCTCACCGCCAACAGCGCCGGCCTGTTGACGTTGGTGGGGGATCCGGTCAACTACATCGTGGGGGAACGCATCGGGCTCACCTTTTTGAGCTACCTCCAGATTTTGAGCGGCAGCGGCGTGGCCATGCTGGCGGTGCTGGTGGCCATGTTGCCGTGGCTATTTCGACCCATTTGGCAGATGCAGTTGACCAACCTCGACCAATTGCCCAACGTCACCCTGGAGCACCCCCGGGCCCTGGTGTCCGGCTGCCTGATCGTGGCGCTGGTGTTGGTGTTTTTTGTGGTGGGCGATACTTTGCCGGTGCCCATTTCCCCGGCCACCGCCGCCCTGTTGGGGGCCCTCCTGGCCATGATGTTGTCCCACCACAGCCGGATTGATTCTGTGCCCCACATTTTGCGGGATGTGGATTGGAGCACCTTAATTTTTTTCATGGGATTTTTTGCGATTGTGGGCAGCCTGGAAAAACCGGCGTCACCGCGCGGGTCGCCGATTTGTTGGCGGCGGGATTGGGGGACAACCTCCAGGTGGCGGCGGTGGTTCTGTTGCTGATCACCGGGGTGATTTCGAGCGTAGCCCCCAACATTCCTTTGGTGGTGGCGATGGTGCCCCTGTTGCAGGACTACACCTTTAGCGCCGGCTTGGCCGTACCGGGGGAACCCCTGCCCGCCAGCGTGTTGCCCTTGTTTTACGCCATGGCGATCGGGGCGACGGTAGGGGGCAACGGCACCTTGGCGGGGGCATCGGCCAACATTGTGGCCGCCGGCATTGCCGAGTCCCACGGGTTTCGGCTGACCTTTCGGCAATTTTTGCGCTACGGGGCGCCGGTGGCGATCGCCCAGTTGCTGGCCGGCAGCCTTTACGTCGTGTTGGCTTACTAGACCCCGCCAAGGGCGACAAAAACCCAACCCTGCCTAAAGATCGCGTACAGTGAAAAGCGTTGTTGCCCAATGAACTTCCCTTGACTGCTGCGGTTGCTGTTTCCCCCCGTCGTCCGGTATTTCCGTTTACGGCGATCGTGGGCCAAGAAGAGATGAAATTGGCTCTGTTGCTGAACGTGATCGACCCCAAAATTGGCGGCGTCTTGGTCATGGGCGATCGGGGTACGGGCAAATCCACAACGGTGCGGGCCTTGGCGGATTTGCTGCCGGCGATCCCCGTGGTGGCCGGCGATCCCTTCAACAGCGATCCCCACGATCCGGAACTGCAAAGCGAAGAAGTGCGCCAAAAAATTGCGGCGGGGGAATCTCTGCCCCTGGTCGAGCAAAGCGTGATGATGATCGACTTGCCCCTGGGGGCCACCGAAGACCGGGTGTGCGGCACCATCGACATCGAAAAAGCCTTGGCGGACGGGGTGAAAGCCTTTGAACCGGGATTGTTGGCCAAAGCCAACCGGGGCATTCTCTACATCGACGAGGTGAATTTGCTCGACGATCACCTGGTGGATGTGTTGTTGGATTCGGCCGCTTCGGGCTGGAACACCGTCGAGCGGGAGGGGATTTCGGTGCGGCACCCTGCCCGGTTTGTGTTGGTGGGTTCGGGCAACCCCGAAGAAGGGGAGTTGCGCCCCCAGTTGTTGGATCGGTTTGGCATGTTTGCCGAGATTCGCACCGTCAAGGAGCCGGCCCTACGGGTCAAAATTGTGGAAGAGCGTTCCCGGTTTGATGCCCATCCCCAAGCCTTTTTGCAGGACTGTGACGCCCCCCAAACCGAATTGCGCGCCAAACTGGTGGGAGCTCGCGATCGCCTAAAGTCGGTCGCCATTCCCGACGAGTTGCGGTTGCAGATTTCCCAGATGTGCGCCCAGTTGGACATTGATGGGTTGCGGGGAGACATTGTCACCAACCGGGCGGCCAAGGCGATCGCCGCTTTGGAGGGCCGCACCGAAGTGGAAATCCACGATGTGGCCCGGATTGCCTCGTTGTGTTTGCGGCACCGGTTGCGGAAAGACCCCCTCGAATCGATCGACGCCGGGTACAAAGTGCAAAAAGTCTTTGCCGAAGTGTTTGGTGCCGAGGCGTGACGTTAAGGAACCCTTAACAGAATCGGAGCGATCGCCCCTGGTGGTTCATAATGACGGACGGACGTTGCCGACGCCGATTATGCCTGAACTTGCCTCGTTTCCTTGGCTGACGTTTTCCATCATGTTTCCGGTGGGAATGTCGTTTTTGATTCCCTTTGTGCCCGACAAGGGAGATGGCAAAACCATCCGGTGGTATGCCCTGGTGGTCGGCTTGATCGATTTCATCGTGTTGGTCTGGGCCTACGTCAGCGGGTACGACCCGAACCAAGGGGGGCTCCAATTGCAGGAGCGTTATAGTTGGGTACCCCAACTTGGCTTGAACTGGTCGGTGGCGGCCGACGGGCTGTCCATGCCCCTGATTTTGCTGACGGGATTTATCTCTACCCTGGCGATCTTGGCTTCGTGGCCGGTGTCTCTCAAACCCCGCCTCTTTTACTTTCTGATGTTGGCCATGTACGGCGGTCAGATCGGGGTGTTTGCCGTCCAAGACATGCTGCTGTTCTTTCTGATGTGGGAACTGGAGTTGATTCCGGTATACCTTCTGCTCTCGATTTGGGGGGGCAAAAAGCGTCAGTATGCCGCCACCAAGTTCATTCTTTATACCGCCGGGGGCTCGCTGTTCATTCTGGTGGCGGGGCTGGCGATGGCGTTTTACGGCGGCACGCCCACGTTTGACATGACCGCGTTGGCCGCCAAAAATTATCCCCTCACGTTCCAGTTGTTGGCCTACGCCGGCTTTTTGATTGCCTACGGCGTGAAATTGCCGATTTTTCCGTTGCACACTTGGTTGCCCGATGCCCACGGCGAAGCGACCGCGCCGGTGCACATGTTGTTGGCGGGAATTTTGTTGAAGATGGGGGGCTACGCCCTGTTGCGGTTTAATGCGGGGATGTTGCCGGAGGCCCACGTATTTTTCGGACCGGTGCTGGTGGTGTTGGGGATCGTCAACATTATCTATGCGGCGCTGACTTCCTTTGCCCAAAGGAACCTGAAGCGCAAAATCGCCTATTCTTCGATTTCCCACATGGGGTTTGTGTTGATTGGGATGGCTTCGTTCACCCAGTTGGGCACCAGCGGCGCCATGTTGCAGATGATCTCCCACGGCTTGATTGGGGCCAGCCTCTTCTTTTTGGTGGGGGCCACCTACGATCGCACCCATACCCTGATTTTGGACGAGATGGGGGGGGTAGGTCAAAAAATGCGGCGCATCTTTGCCATGTTTACCACCTGTTCTTTGGCTTCGTTGGCGTTGCCGGGGATGAGCGGTTTTGTGGCGGAATTGATGGTGTTTGTGGGCTTTGCCACCAGCGATGCCTACACCACGCCGTTCAAAATCGTGGCGGTGTTGTTGATGGCGGTGGGGGTAATTCTCACGCCGATTTATTTGCTGTCGATGTTGCGGGAAATTTTCTTTGGGTCGGAAAACCAAGCGTTGGTGGCCCACGAAGAATTGGTGGATGCGGAGCCGCGGGAGGTGTTCATCATTGCTTGTTTGCTGGTGCCCATCATCGGCATTGGGTTCTACCCGAAGCTGGTGACCCAAACCTACGACGCCACGATCGATCGCCTGGTGTCGCCGTTGCGGGATAAGTTGCCGGCCTTGGCTATCACCGATGCCCCGAAATATGCCCGGTTGGCCCCACCTTTGCCCAAATCCTGATGCGGTGGCTGTATTTGCACGGGTTTGCGTCGTCGCCGGCTTCCCGCAAGGCGCAGGCCCTCCGGCAGACCTTGGCTCCCGCCATCGATTTGGAAATTCCCGATTTGAATTTGGGGGATTTTCGGAACACCACCCTTTCCCGGCAGTTGGCATGGCTGGAAACCCATCTGGGGGAGGAACCGGCGACCCTCATTGGTTCCAGTTTGGGGGGGCTGGTGGCGGTGTTGCTGGCGGCGCGACGGCCGACGATCCAAAATTTGGTGCTGCTGGCGCCGGCTCTGGATTTTGCCCAACGGTTGCCCCATTTGCTGGGGGAAGAATCCTTTGCCCAGTGGCGAGAACGGGGGGAGCGGGATTTTTTTCATTACGGGGCGAAAGAAACGCTGCCGCTGGCTTGGCACTTTTGGGAAGACGCTTGTACCCATGACCCCCATGCCTTGACCCGATCGCTCCCCATGGTGATCTTTCATGGGCGGCGGGACGAGGTGATTCCGGTTAGCGTCAGTGCCGATTTTGCCCGCTGGCGATCGCAAACGGTGTTGCATTGCCCGGACAGCGATCACGGGTTGTTGGACTGTAAGCCGGCCATCGCCGCCGCGATCCAGTCCCTGGCCGGCGGGGGGTAGTTTTCCCGAAATCCGAGCCGATGCAGGGTTTGTGTGGTTAGATAGGAGGACGGAAGGTTTTCGCGGGGAGCAGCCGCGGAAGGTAACGGGGAAAGTACGGTGAAAATCCGTCGCTGTCCCGCAGCTGTGAAGGGGTTTCCCTGAGTCAGAATGCCCGCCTCCCGGAAATTCACCCGATTTTTCTGCGAGGCACGGAAGAATGGCTCAGGGCATTTCCCACCGGCGGGTGGGCAGTATCTTTTTTGGCATTGTTGTTTGGGGCATTGGGGCAAGGCCAGGATTTTCCCAGGCCGTGGCCAACCCGGTCGATTTGGAATTGACGGTTACGGAGCAGTTGTTGCGGCGGTCGGTGTCGGGGCCGTTTCGGGGGGAAGGAACCGTGCGGGACGGTACCCGGCCGGCCTACACCATCACCCGCGAGGAGTTGCGGCAGCAGGGGGCCCGCACGGTACGGGAAGCCCTCCGGTTTTTGCCAGGGGTGAATGTGGACAGCACCAGCGGCACCGAGGTGAACGCCCTTTCCCGGTTGGCGATTCGGGGGAGCAACAGCTCCCAGGTTCTGGTCTTGCTGGATGGCCGCCCCATTGACGAATTGGGATTTGGCGGTTTTGACTTGTCGGAAATCACCACCGAAACCATCGAGCGGATTGAGGTGTTGCCGGGGGGCGGTTCCACCCTCTACGGCTCCGGGGCGATCGGCGGCGTGGTCAACATCATCACCACCCAGCCCCAGACCGGACAAGCACAAGTGGAATTGGAATTGGGGGATGTGGGTTTCAACCGCCAAACCCTGACGGTGGGCGATCGCGCCGAGGGTTTTGCCTATTTGTTCAGCTACGGCCGCATCCAAGCCCAAAACAATTATTTCTTTTCCATTCCCGAAGCCAATTTTTCCGGGTTTCGGCAAAACAACGACGTGTTGTCCAACAATTTTCGGTTTCAGGGGAACCTGGCTACGGGGCGGGGCACCCTCAAACTGAACACCCTGTATTTGGGCAAAGATCAGGGGGTGCCGGGGGGAGTACCGGTGCCCACGCCGGTGTTTGGTTCCGGATTTTTCAACATGTTTGGCCGATCGCCAGCGGAAGTACACCGACCAAGTGTTGACCGATCTGGCCTGGGAGCAACCCTTGGGGGAAGGCACCGATTCGACCCTCACCGCCCGGATTTACTACGATGCCCTCAACAGCCGGTTTGAAGACCGCATGGACACGGTGACCGGGCTGACCTTGGTGGACGGGTTGCCCACGTTGCGATCGCGCCCCAACACGCCCCAACAATTTGACAACACCCAACGCTCTTTGGGGGGGCAACTGCAACACCGTTGGGGATTCGCCCCTAGCCAAACCCTGGTGTACGGGGTGGATTATCGACGCACCCAAAACCGGAACGTGGCCCGGAATTTGGTCGATGGCAGCGCCAGCGCCAGTTACGATGCGGAGTTGTCCCAGGGGGCGGTGTTTGGGCAATACCTTTGGGATTTTCTGCCGGGTTCCACGTTGCAGGTGGGTCTGCGGCAAGAATTTGCCAGTTTGAGCCGGGGCTCCCAGACCGTACCGGCGGTGGGGTTGAAAGTGGGGTTGGGGGACACCACCCTGCGGGCCAACTACACCCGAAATTTCCGGGTGCCCAATGCCGTCAATTTGTTTTCGGTCGATCCCACCAACATCGGCAATCCCGACCTCAAGCCAGAGGTGGGGGACAGCTACGACGTGGGGTTCGATCAAAAATTGGGGGACATCGGTCTGTTGCGGTTCACTTATTTTGTGAACGACATTGCCGATCTGATTGCCTTTGAGTCGATTTTTCCGGCGGTGAACGGGGTGTCCGGCACCTACACCAATTTGGGACGGGTGCGCACCACCGGGTTTGAAGTGGCCCTCAACGCCGAAATTGCCCCGAACCTGAGGGTGGGAGTGAACTACACCAACACCGATCCCCGCATCACCGAAGATCGCAACCCGAACCGGGTGGGCCGGGAACTGCGGTTTGCCGGCGCGGATTTCCTGAATTTTTCCCTGGCCTACGACAACCCCAGCGGGTGGTACAGCGCCCTCTGGTTGCGGTCGGTGGCCGGCTATCCCACCAACAACGCCAACACGGAATCCCTGGCGGGCTACACCACGGTTGATTTCCGGTGGCGGGTGCCCTGGGCGATCGCTGACGTTGTTTGGCGGCATCGAAAAACCTGTTCGATCAACGGTACCAAGTGTTTTCCGGCTTTCCCGACGGCGGGCGGGCGTGGCGGTTGGGGGTCAGCGGTGCCTTCTGAAGTGCGGCTGATTCAAGTGTCTGACCTGCACTTGGGCTCGACCTACTTCCCGACCGATGCGAGTTGGCAACGGGTTTTGGCTCGGGTGCAGGCGTTGGGCCCCGATGGCGTGGTCTGCACCGGCGATCTCACGGACGATGGCCAACCCCAGGACTGGGCCCGGGCGATCGCCTCCCTTAGCACCTTGACGATGCCTTGGTATTGGGTGCCGGGAAACCACGATCGCCTGGCCAGAAAACCCCAGGCGGTGGGGCTGGGGAATTGGCGGTTGTTTTTGCTGGATTCCACCACCCCCAACAGCCAGCGGGGGGAAGGGGCGATCGGGCGATCGCAGTTGATGTGGTTGCAACGGGAATTGGCACGCATGGCGGAACCTTGGGCCCTGTTGGCTTGGCATCACCATCCCATCCCGTTTGCCGGAGAATTGGCCTGGTTGAACGAAATTGCCCTCACCGATGGGGACGCGGTTGGGGTTGGGTTGCAGGCATTCCCGCAAGTAAAGGGCTTGATGTTTGGCCATAGCCATCGGGAAGTGGCAACCCAATGGGGGGACTTGCCGGTGTGGGGGTGTCCATCCACCGGCTATCAAGTGAGCTTGCCCAGCGATCCGCCAACCTGGCAACAACCGGGACTGCGGGAATGGTGCCTTTATCCCGACGGCACCCTCCAAACCTGGGTGCACCGCGTGGCCTTCCGCCATGGCTAAAATCGCCGTCTTGGGGGGACTGGTTTTGGGGTTGGCCGGTTGCGCGATCGCCACGCCGCCCCCCCCTTGCCCCGAACCGTTTCAGGGCGATCGCCCATCCTTTCCCCAGCCCGTCCAAATTCGCCATGCCCAGGGGTTTCGGGTTGTCTACGGGCCCCACCACAAACTTGTAACCGTGGGGGGATGTCCGGTATTTGTTGCAACCCTGTGGGGCGCCCCCGGCCTTTTCCGGACGATCGCGATGTGGTGCGGGTGACCGTCCCGGTGCGATCGCTCGCGGCTTTATCCACCACCCATCTGCAACACCTGGCGGATTTGCAGGTATTGGATCGCCTGGTGGTCGTCGGTCGTGCGGCCGACATCAGCCATCCCACCATCCGCCAACGGCTGGCGACGGGCCACATCCAAGAAGTTGGGCCCCCCGAAGCCCCCAACCGCGAAGCCCTGTGGCTGCGGCAACCGGACATCGTGTTTAGCTACGTGGGCGATCCCAAATTGCAGGAAGGGGGCGTACCCATTGGCCTTGTGCTGGAATTTCAGGAACATACCCCCCTCGCCCGGGCCGAATGGGGCAAATTTATCGCTTTGTTCGTCAACCGCGAAGCCGCCGCCGAAGATTTTTTTGCCACGGTCGAAACCAACTACCAAAACTTGGCTCGATCCCGCCCCGCCTCCCGCCCCACGGTTCTGTTGAATTCCGCCTATCGGGGGCAATGGTTTATGCCCGAGGGGCAAAGTTTCGTGGCGCGGTTGGTGAACGATGCCGGCGGCCAACACCTGTGGGCGGATTTAACCGGCACCGGCAGCCGGCCCCTGAGTTGGGAAGCGGTGTTTGGCCGGGCCCAACCCGCCGCCGTGTGGCTACCCGGACACTTGGCTTGGCGCACCCACCGCGAAGTGCTCGCCGAAGACCCCCGCTACGGTCAATTGGCCGCTTTTCAGAACAACAACGTGTTCAATGCGATCGGCGATCCCGGTCAAGGGAACGATCTGTGGGAGCGCGGGGTGGCCCGTCCCGACGAAGTGTTGGCCGATTTGGTGGCCATTTTCCATCCCGATCGCCTACCCCGCCATCGCCTGCGTTACTTTCGGAGATTGTTGCCCTGAGCTTTTTGCCCTGAGTAAATTAGGCGGGGTGCAGGGGTGAAACCCCTAGCTGGGGGCTGAGCCCCCAAACCCCCTTTCCCGTCCATGTCTGAACTTACCCGAATGTAGCCATCCCGCATATAGATAGCTGTAGCTGGAACGGAGAGAGAGGGATTCGAACCCTCGGTAGGGCATTACTGTTCCTACAACAGATTAGCAATCTGCCGCTTTCGACCACTCAGCCACCTCTCCTTGAGGTTTAGGCATTATAGCAGGGATTGGCGATCGCCGGGGACGGGGTTTCCAAGTTGTGGGATTTTGGGGTTGCCCCTTCCGGGTATGATAAGCGTCTACGCATTATCGGATATGGCATGACCGGACGGCCTTCCCTACGTCGCACCAAAATTGTGGCCACCATTGGCCCTGCGTGCAGCAGTCCCGAAGTAATTCGGCAGTTGATTGAGGCGGGGGCTACCACCCTCCGGTTAAATTTTTCCCACGGCACCCATGCCGATCACCACCGCAACATTTGCACGATTCGCCAAATTTCCTGCGAACTGAACAAGCCGGTGGCCATTCTGCAGGATTTGCAGGGGCCCAAAATTCGCTTGGGCAAGTATCCCGACGGGCCCATCACCCTGCAAAAAGGTGATGCTTATGTCCTAACCAGCCGTTCCATTCCCGGCAGCCAAACCGCCAACCAAGTCAGCTACGATCGCCTGGTGGAGGAGGTGCCGCCGGGGGCGGTGATCATGTTGGACGATGGGCGGGTCGAAATGGTGGTGGAGGCGGTAGACGTTGAGACCCAATCCCTGCACTGTCGGGTGGTGGTGGCGGGCACCCTGTCCAACAACAAGGGGGTGAACTTTCCCAACGTGCATTTGTCGGTGCGGGCCATGACCGACAAAGATCGGGAAGATTTGCGCTTCGGGCTGGCGGAGGGGGTGGACTGGGTAGCCCTCAGTTTTGTGTGTTCCCCCGACGACATTTTGGAAGTCAAAGAATTGATTGCGGCGGCGGGCAAACAGGCCGGGGTGATTGCCAAAATCGAAAAACACGAAGCGATCGCCCAGATGGAGGAAATCCTGGCGGTGTGCGATGGGGTGATGGTCGCCCGGGGCGATCTGGGGGTAGAAGTGCCGGCGGAGGACGTGCCCATTTTGCAGAAGCGGCTGATTCGGACGGCCAACCGCTTGGGGATTCCGGTGATCACGGCCACCCAAATGCTCGACAGCATGGCCCAAAGTCCGCGGCCCACCCGAGCCGAAATTTCCGATGTGGCCAACGCCATTTTGGACGGCACCGATGCGGTGATGTTGTCCAACGAAACGGCGGTGGGCAAATACCCGGTGGCGGCGGTGGAAACCATGGCCCGCATTGCCTGCCGTACCGAGCGGGAATTTTGGGCCCGGCCCATCGACGACGAAGGTTCCACCATTCCCAACGCCATCAGCCAAGCCGTGAGCCGCATTGCCGATCAACTCAACGCGGCGGCGATCGTGACCCTCACCAAGACCGGGGCCACCGCCCGCAACGTCAGCAAATTTCGGCCGCGGGTGCCCATCGTGGCCGTGACCTCGCAGGTGGATGTATCCCGCCGCCTGCAACTGATGTGGGGGGTGCAGCCCTGATGGCCTTGTCGTTGCCTTCCACCCGGCAAAATTTTGAAGCGGCCCTCAACATTGCCCAAGAACGGGGCATGGTTCAAGCCGGGGATTTGGTGGTGATGTCGGCGGGCACGTTGGCGGGGGTGGCCGGCTCCACCGATCTGATCAAAGTGGCCTACGTCTCGGCATTGGTGGGTAAAGGGTTGGCGGTAGGTCAGGGGACGGTGGGCGGTCGGGCCCGCATTGCTTACCATCCGTTGGATGTGAAGGATTTTCATGCCCAGGAAATTCTGGTGGTGGAAAGCACCCACGCCGATTTTGTGGATGCGATTCGGAAAGCGGCGGCGGTGATCACCGAAGAAGAGGGGCTAGATTCC
>JAAUUG010000245.1 GCA_012031195.1 Oscillatoriales cyanobacterium SM2_1_8 | reverse complement strand
CGGTCATGTATTCGCAACAGTGATCGCCGGCTCCTTCCACCACGGCTTTGGCGCCGGAATTGCGCACGGCAAACCGCTCGCGGCCCGACCTGCCGCCAACAAGTAGCCCCCGGTGGCCCCATACAAACAGGTGTTTCCCACCAAGGCACTCTGGGATGGATCGTAGCCCCCCCCGGCGGGCGATCGCACCGCGATGGTGCCCCCGTTCATGCCCTTGCCCACGTAGTCGTTGGCTTCCCCCACCAAAGACAACTTCAACCCTCGAATGTTGAACGCCCCAAAACTCTGGCCGGCCGCCCCCTGAAACTCCAAATGGAGGGTTTCTGGAAGACCTGCGTTGCCATATTGCCGGGCAATGCGCCCCGCAATGCGGGCCCCCACCGAGCGATCGGTGCTGACGATTTTCACCGCCTTGCGGTAGGGATGCCCCTCGGCGATCGCCCGTACCAGTTGACCATCCGCCAGCAATTCATCGTCCAACACCGGCCCGTTGCTGTGGGCCGTGGCGCTGTGCTCCAACCAAGTGCGATCGCTCCGGGTGTCGGGCAATGCCGTCAAACACCGCAAATCCAACCCTTGGGTTTTGGTCAAAGGCCCGGGCTTCGTCGCCAGCAAATCCCCCCGCCCTAAGATTTCCGACAGGGAACGGTACCCCATCTCCGCCAACAGGTGCCGCACCTCTTCCGCCACGAAAAACATGAAATCCACCACCGCATCCGGCGTGCCGGGGAACCGCTTGCGGAATTGCTCCAACTGCGAACGTCACCCCCACCGGACACTTGTTGGTGTGGCAAACCCGCGCCATGATGCACCCCTCCGCAATCATGGCGATCGTACCGAAGCCGTACTCTTCGCCGCCCATCAAAGCCGCCAACACCACGTCCCGACCGGTCTTGAAGCCGCCGTCCACCCGCAACAACACCCGATCGCGCAGTTGATTTTCCATCAGCACCCGATGAACTTCCGTCAACCCCAGTTCCCAGGAAACCCCGGCGTGTTTGATCGAACTGAGGGGGGAAGCCCCGGTGCCCCCATCGTGCCCGGAAATTTGAATCACGTCCGCATTGGCCTTGGCCACCCCGGCGGCCACCGTCCCAATGCCGATTTCCGCCACCAGTTTGACGGATACTTTGCCGTTGGGGTTGATCTGGTGCAGATCGTAAATGAGCTGGGCCAAATCTTCGATGGAATAAATGTCGTGGTGGGGCGGCGGCGAAATGAGCGGTACCCCCGGCTTCGAGTACCGCAGTTTCGCAATGTACTCGCTGACCTTGGGCCCGGGCAGTTGCCCCCCTTCCCCCGGCTTCGCCCCCTGGGCTACTTTGATCTCCATCTGTTTGGCGGTGGCCAAATAAAACGGCGTGACCCCAAATCGCCCCGAAGCCACCTGTTTTACGTGGGAACTGGGGGTGTCCCCATTCCGCAACCCCTTGAGGTGGGGGAACAACGCCGATCGCCCCGCCTCCACATCCGCCAACACCCCGTAGCGGGCCTCGTCTTCGCCCCCTTCCCCACAGTTGGATTTCCCGCCAATCCGGTTCATGGCGATCGCCAAGACCTCGTGGGCCTCCCGCGACAAGGCCCCCAACGACATCGCCCCCGTGCAAAACCGCTGGGCAATGCTGGTGGCCGGCTCGACTTCTGCGATCGCACGGGAGCGCGATCGCTCTGGATGTTCAGCAAGTCCCGCAGGGATGTGGGCGTGCGGTTTTCCACCTGCTGCTGGTACACCCCAAACTCCTCGTAGTGAGCAGCGATCGCCGCGGCCCGTTCCTCCGGGGTGTCGTAAGGGCTTTGCTGAATTTCCCGCAATTTTGCCAAAGCCTTGTGCAATGCCTTGGCCACCTCCGGCGAATTGGCGTGGTACTCCCCGCTGGGCCGCGCCTGTACAAACCCGTAGTTTTCCAATTTGGTGGCCGTCAACGGAAACGCCTTGCGGTGGAAGGCGATCGCCTCCTGGGCCAAATCCGTGAGGGTCATCCCCCCCAACCGCGACACCGTGCCCGCGAAACTCAGATCGATTACCTCCCCGCTCAGCCCCAAGGCCTCAAAAATTTGGGCCCCGTTGTAGCTGGCCAACAACGAAATCCCCATCTTCGAGAGGATTTTCAGCAGGCCCCCCTCGATCGCTTTTTTGTACTTCTGCTGAATCCCTGCCAGGGTCAGGGGCTCCAATTTCCCTTGCTCCATCTGCATCTGGGTTTTCGGGGAATGCCACCACCGCCGCGCCGTCGCCAAGGCCACATAGGGACACACGGCGCTGGCCCCGTAGCCAATCAAGCAGGCAAAATGATGGGTGCTCCAACATTGCCCGGTTTCCACCACCAGCGAAGCCCGCATCCGCAGACCCTCCCGGATCAACCGGTGGTGAATGGCCCCCACCGCCAACAACGGCGGCACGATCGCCCGCTCTTCATCCACGGCGCGATCGCTCAACATCAAAATTTCCGTACCGGCCCGCACCAAGTTCACCGCCTGGTCGCACAGATTTTCGAGGGTGATCTGGAGGGCCGACGGCCCCTCGGCGATCGGAAACACCAAAGCCAACGCCGCCGTGGGGAAATCCGTCTGGCTTTGGAGCGCTTGCCATTCCCCTTCGTTCAACACCGGCGAAGCCAACTTCAGTTGCCGTGCCCCCGCCGCCGTCGGGTTCAACAGGTTTTGGCGGGGCCCCAAATGCATCGCCAACGACATCACCAACCCCTCCCGCAACGGGTCAATGGGCGGATTCGTCACCTGGGCAAACCGCTGCTTGAAATAGTCGTAGATCAAGTGAGGTTTCTGGGACAACACCGCCAACGGAATGTCGTCCCCCATGCAAAACACCGGCTCTTTGCCCGTGCGTGCCATGTCCTCTACCACCATTTCCACGTCTTCGGTGGTGTAGCCGCTGGCAATTTGCTGGGTCAACAACGTGGTTTCGGCCACCACCTCCGTGGCAAAGGCTACGGCCGGCAACGTCCGCCGCTGCGATCGCACCCAGGCTCCGTAGGGCCGCCCTTGGGCTACCCGTTGTTTGATGTCCCAATTTTTGAGGATTTCCCCCCGCCGCAAATCCACGGCGATCGCCTGGCACCGGGCCCCAACCGCCCCTTCTCCGACAATTTGGGTTTCGTCCAAGGGCAAGGTGCCCGCCTCCGACCCCACCACCACCAAACCGTCCCGCATCAGGGTGTACCGCGCCGGCCGCAACCCGTTCCGATCGAGCAGGGCCCCCACAATTTCCCCGTCGCTAAAAGCCAATAGCGCGGGCCCGTCCCACGGCTCCTGCAATCCGGCAAAATACTCGTAAAAATCCGTGATCTCCGGCTTGTCCTGCAAATCCGGCTGGTTTTCGTAGGCCTCCGGCACCAACACCGCCAAGGCCTCCAACGGACTCCACCCCGTTTCCACCAACAACTCGAACACGTGATCCAAATTCGCCGAGTCGCTTTCGTCCGGCTTCAGCACCGGCAAAAAGTCCCCCAGGCGATCGCCCCACACCTCATGGTGCAAATCCCGCTCCCGGGCCCGGAACCAATTCACATTCCCCAACAGGGTGTTGATCTCGCCGTTGTGCCCCAACATCCGCATCGGTTGGGCCAGGGGCCATCGCGGCATCGTGTTGGTGCTGAACCGCCGGTGGTACATCGCAAAGGGGGTTCCGTAATCCGGATTCCGCAAATCCCCGTAAAACTCCGCCAAGACCGCCGATCGCACCATTCCCTTGTAAACCATGGTGCGGCTGGAGAGGGAAGCCACATAAAACGCTTCGTGGGCGTTGGGCAGGTGGGCTTCCACCACCAACTTGCACCGCCGCCGCAAAATGTACGCCTGCCGTTGCAAGACCGCCGCCGTCCAGGGCCCGCTCACCAGCACCTGCTCGATTTGGGGCTGATTGGCCCGGGCTTGGGGTCCCAACACCTCCGGCTGCACCGGCACCGGCCGCCAGCCCACCAATTGCCAACCCTCTTCTTGGATGACCTGCTCCACCAACTGCCGACAGCGATCGCGACGGGCCCCATCCGGCGGCAAAAACACCATGCCCACCGCGCTGTGGTTCGGGTCAAGGCCCGGAAAATCCTGCTGGAGGAGCCCCCAGGGAATCGCGGTCGTTACCCCGGCCCCATCCCCCGAGTCGCCATCGGCACTGCATCCCCCCCGATGCTCCATGCAACGCAAAGACTGCAGCGCCATCTGCAACACATCGTGGCGAGCTTGCCCTTGGCTGTCGGCTACAAAACCCACCCCGCAACTATCTCGCTCTTCCACCAGCCAGCGCGGCCCTGGCCGGGTGACCGTATCTGCTTGACCCTGTGGTTGATGTTGATGGCGATGGCTCACGGGACCCAATTCCCTATAACGACGACGGACACCCTATTGGCAGGGAGTACATCGTAACACTATCGCCCTGGGGCTGACAGGGCCTGTTCGAGGTGGACAAAGGGGGGATCGGCTCCCTCAACTCAGGTCGCGAATGGGTGCCCCCGAATACACCAGTCCCTTGGCAAAATCAATCGTGACCGGCGCCCCGTCGCGAATGCGGGTGGTGGCCCCGCGCCACCCCCACCAAATCGGTACCCCCAGTTTGCGTCCAATGGATCACAGCCGTGGGAAGTCTAGCCCCTCATTCTTCCGG
>JAAUUG010000244.1 GCA_012031195.1 Oscillatoriales cyanobacterium SM2_1_8 | reverse complement strand
TTGCATAGCGACGAGACAAAACAAGTCGGGTCGCAGGGGCGAAGCCCCCGTATTGGTTCTATTAGACTTTCGTTGGGCAAGAAAAAACCGTGTCAGTTTTAATTAAAATGACTATAGCCATAAAATTTCACCATAAAAAAACCGACAAGCTGCCTTTCTTGCCGGCTCTGTAACCTTCCATCGGGTTGCCCATCCCGATGAATATCGAAAACACAAGAGGATTTGGTATGTCTTACGTACGCTCTATGCCAACTGGATGGCACTTTGGAAAGTGGGCGGAGCGCGGGGACAACGAATCATGGTAGAAATCACGGCTGGGCTCCTTCCGAAAACAATCCATTAAAACTGCCCATTAGAACTGCCAAGAAAGGTTGGCATTGAAGTTGAGGCCGGGTTGCGCAAACCGATCCACCCGGAAGCGATCGGCGGCGGCAAAGTTGCGCAAATCGGCGTACTCAAAGTATTTGGTGTTGAACAGGTTGAACAACCCCACATTGAGCCGCACCGCTGGGGAGAATTGCACAAATCCCAGCAAATCCACCGTGACGTAGCTATCGGGAATCAGCAACTGGGTATCGGCCTGGGCGCGGGGTGTTCCCACAAAGGTGCCCACCAACTCGGCTCCCCACTGCTCCCCTTCCCCGCGATACCGCAGACCGGCTACCGCTTTGAAGGGATTGATGGTGCTGAGGGGGCGATCGGCTGTGAGGTCATCCCCGACAGCAAAACCCAGGCTTGCCAACAAACTAAACCCCTCGGTTCCCGGCTGGAAGCGGTATTCGCCGCTGGCTTCGAGACCGTAGATGCGGGCACTGGCAGCATTCCGGGACTGAAACCGCAAAAAGGGACGGGTGAAGCCCGGCAGCACTTGGGTGCCCGTGTTGGCAAACCGCTCGATAAAGTTGCTGTAGTTGTTGTAGAACGCGGCGATCGAGAAACGTCCTTGGGGAAAGTTGCCCCGCAATCCCAATTCAAACCCGTCGCTGGTTTCCGCCTTCAGATCGGGGTTGGGGGCGACAAAATAGCCCGAGAGGGTATTGGCAAACCCGCTGTTGATTTCATCGTAGAGGGGAGCACGGAAACCGCGGGCGTATTGACCAAACAACCGCACCTCCGGCGAGAGTTTCCAAATCACCGCCAACCGGGGTGAAAAACTGGTGGTGCTGAAGTTGGTCGGCGGCGGCGAGCTGTTGCGGAAAAAGTCGGCATCGGCCGTAACCGCGAGCCCGTAGCTGTCAAACCGGAGGCCCGGAATGATGCTGACATCCCCCCACTCGATTTCGTTTTGGACGTAGACCCCCACCCGCAGGGTGTCGGAATCAGGAAAATCTTTCGTTGGGAAGTTATCGGGAATGTTGTTTTGGGTTTGGGCTCCGGTTGTCAGGTTGGTTTGCACCCGCCGGCGGGCCGCTCGTTGCGCTGAGTTGAGAGATCGACCCCATAGGTCAGAATGTGGTTCAGTTCGCCGGTGGTGAAGGCGTTGCTGAGTTGGAGGCTGCCCCCCACAATCCGATCCAGAAAATTGTTGAAGCCGTCCCGCCGCGCCACTTGACTGGGGGGGTGCCCGCGGGAACCGTCTGGCGCAATTCGCCGCTCTTCCAGGGTGGTTTCGGGGGTTTGGGTGTCTTGGTAGTAAATCTGGGCGCGGATCGCCCGGAACGCTCCCTCCGGGTTGTTAAAGTCGTAGTCCAGGCTCACCCGGCTGCGGTTGGCACTCAATCCCGAAAACAAGCTGGTGACGGTGGTGACCCCCCCAGTCTCCGGTTGAAGGTTCGGCGGTGCGAAGAATGTGTTGGTGGCCCGGTTCAAAATGTCGGCGGTGAGCTTCAGGGTTTGCTGCTCGTCCAGACGGTAGACCAGTTTGCCAAAATAACTGTTGCTGCTCCCCGCTTGGCGATCGCGAAATTGGGGATCCCCCAGCCGGTTGGTTCCCGAAAATCGCGACGACCGTACCGCCCCACAAATTCCAGGCGATCGGCGCGGGCGGCCACGGTGAGGGCATTGGTGAAGCTGCTGTCGGCGCTGCTGCCGCCAACATCCAACCGGGCGTAGCTGTCCCGATCCACCAGAAAGTCGCTGGGCTCCAGGGTGCTGAAGGTGACCACCCCCCCCCAACGCATCGCTGCCATAAAGGGAGGAACCAGGCCCCCGCAACACTTCTACCCGCCGCAGGGTGCCCAAATCCACGAAATCTCGACCGGTGCCAAAGGGCGGCAAATTGAATTCGTTGGGCAGACGGATGCCGTCCACCTGCAGCAAAACGCGGGCATCGTCCAAGCCCCGAATGTTGATGTTGCGGATGCCGGCCCGGGGACCCTGTTGCACGCTCAAACCGGGTTCGTACCGCAAAATGTCCCGCAGGCTGGCCCCCGGATTGCGCTCTAGGTTCTCCCGATCGAACACGGTAACCGTGCCCGGCGCTTCCAACAATTGCCGGGGGGTGCGGGTGGTGGTCACCGTGATTTGCAGATCGTCCCCCAACTGGGTAGGCGTGGTTTGCAATTGACCCACGGTTTCGGGCTGGGCGATCGCCGCCGAAGCCATGCCCAATCCTCCCAATACTCCCCACCAAAAAGCAGCTTTCATACCAAATTTCTCACTCCAACCACGCATACGTCTTTTCTCACACCAAATCACACAGGGGCAAATCACAAACGATTCTCTCAACGGGCAGCAATTTTTTGCAGTTCCGCCGCGGCCTTGGCGATCGCCTCGACGCTGCCGGGGTTCACCAATCCGTGATAATCAAAGCCATACACTTGTTTCGATTGCACCGCCTTCAGCCGTTGCCAAAAGGGTTCGCGGGATAGCTGTTCCTGGAGGCGATCGCCGGTTTCCACCACCAACAACACGTCGGGGTTGGTCTGCAACAACCGCTCTGGAGACAACGAAACGTAGCCCTGAAAAGGACTGTTGCCCTGCAATTCCGCCGCCGCATTTCGCAACCCAAATCGAGCCAACATGCTGCCCGCCCAACTGTTGCGGTTGGGGGTCAAAATCGGTTGCCGGCTGGCCAAAACCAACGCCGAAACCCCCGAGGGCGATCGCGCCGCAGTTGCTGATATTGGGACAACAGGGCTTGGGGATTGGCCCCCACAATTTGGGCCAATTGGCGGGTTTGGGCTTCCAGGTCTTCCCAAGTGCGGGTTTCCAGCAACAGGGTGGGAATTTTGAGCTGGTTCAACCGCTGGGCGGTTTGCTCGTGAAAATTCTTGGCCCCGATCGCCAAGTCCGGTTTGAGGGCCACAATCCGCTCCAGGTTGGGTTGGGCCCGGCCCGCACTCACGGTGGGCAACCCCTGCAACCGCGGGTTGTTCTCCAACAGGGCTCCGCCGGGCACCCCCACCAATTTTTGTCGATCCAACCGACTCAGAATGTCGGCCGATAGGGAAGTGAGGGCCACCACCCGCTGGGCGGTGCGGGGTTGCGACAACCCTGGTTCGATCGGAGACACCACCCCCGTCATCATGGCAATGACCAGGGAAACGATGACCCAGAGGGCAAATCCTTGCAACCGCGACCAGGATAAGTAACGATTCATAACTCCTCCAAACGTGCTTTCAACACCAGACGGCGATGGGTGCAGGCCACAGCCCCCAATCGCTGGAATTCCGACAAAATCCGGGTAACGGTCACCCGCGAGGTGCCCAGCAAATCCGCCAAGTGCTGATGGGTGAGCCGCAAGGAAATCTCCAAACCATCGTTGGTGATGCGGCCAAAGCGATCGCCCAGCCAATACAGCAAACACTTCACCCGCTCCCGCATGGACACAATGCGGGCCATGGCCAAGAGTTCCTCGGTCTGGCGAACGTGCTGAAACAAAGACTCGATCACCCCCGACCACAGAATGGGGGGCACATAACTGAGGGTGGCATCGGTGAGGCACTCCAGTTCGTAGGGATCGGTGCCGGCCAGGGGTTCCCCCACCAAATCGCCAGCCCCAAACAACCCCAGGGTGGAAATCACTCCCCGCCGCTCATCCCAGGTGATGGCCCGCAATAGCCCCCCTTCGATCCGCCACAACACGCCGGCGGGCAGGGGCACCGTGTCCCCACGTCGATGGGAGACCCGATGCACCAACGGCAAATCCACCAGGTTTCCCCGCAGGGGCAGCGGCTGCAAAACCGCGGTCACAACTTGCGTCATCTCTCTCCTCCAAAGGCATAAAGTTGGGTTGATGGGGAATTTCTTCCCAAAAATGTTGCAAATCACCTGCAACAACCGCCGGATCGTGGTAATGAAAAAAATGCCCCCCGTGGGTTGCCGTCCACCGCCGATCGCCCCCGCTGAGCCGCGCCGTCCAGCCGGCATAATCTCCGGGCAATACCACCGGGTCGTCCGCCGCGCCCCCGACCCATACCGGCACCGGCGGCAAGCGAAACCCCCAACGGCGATCAAGACCCGACACCGCCCACCCGGTTTGCAAATCGCGATCCAGCAAAACCGCCAGGGAGCGACACGGCAACCAATCTTCGACCCCGAAAACAACCGCGCCAACCGGGCGAGGGTCATCCACCGCCCGCAGGGAATGGCCAACCGCTGCCGGGGCGTAGGCACCCCAATCCAATCCTGAATAGGCCCCCAGCCCCAACACCGCCACCGACTGCACCGGCACCCGCTGG
>JAAUUG010000243.1 GCA_012031195.1 Oscillatoriales cyanobacterium SM2_1_8 | reverse complement strand
CGGCATCGAGGGTGCCGTCGGCGATCGCCTCTTCCAAAAGGGCCATGGCTTTTTCCCGCGCCTTCGGGAATCTTTGCCGGATACCGTAAAATCGTTTCGGGACTCTGGGGAATGGCGTACTGCGGCATGGTTCAACCCAAATGCAAACCGCCCTCAGGATACCCCAGTTGGGCCGTGGCCAAGAGGTCGGCCACCCATGCCAACACCAACATCAACCCTTCGGAATCGTGACGGCTGCTGGCTTGGTGCAGCATCCGGGCCGCGATTTCCAAGTCGAGCCAATTTTGGCGCTGGGCGATTTCCACCAGGTAGTTGGCTTCGGCCGCCGCTTCCCCGTAGTTTAACTCGGCCAAAGCCTGACAAAATCTGGCCAAGTGTTCTTGGGTCGTTTTGGGCGCAAGGGGCGCAGCCGATATTTCGGCCCCCAACAATTTTTCTTGCCAAGCTTGCAGGCAAACCTGCAGTTCTTCCATGCGAATGGGCTTGCTCTGGTAGTCGTTCATGCCAGCGGCCAGGCAACGGGCCCGATCCTCCGCCGAAGCGTTGGCCGTCAGGGCCACAATGGGGAGCGTGCCCACCGGGGGCGGCAGTTGCCGGAGGCGCACCGTGGCATCGTAACCGTCCAGTTCCGGCATCTGGCAATCCATCAACACCAGGTCGTAGGGTACGGCCTGCAGGACGGCGATCGCCTCCAGTCCATTGCTGACCGCGTCGGCGTGATGGCCCAACTTGCTCAGTTGCCGCAAAATCACCTTCTGGTTGGTTGGGCTATCTTCCGCCACCAAAATCCGCAGCCGACCGTTGCCAACCACTTTGGGGGCCGCAGCCGGCGGCGAGCCTTCATCGGTCAAACACTCCAGCAATCGCCGCACCCGAATCGGTTTTGGCAAGCACCTTACTCCTTCCGGCAAAGACCGCACCCGCTCGGCTTGGGGAATCACCATCACCACCGGCTGTTGCCGTTCTTGGCACCGGGCCAATACCGAGGCTTCCAGGGGCCACGACCCCTCCCAAAATACCCGCTGCCAGGGCGCATCGGCGCTCGTCAAATGGGCGATCGCCGCGGACTCCTCCTCCGCCACCACGTAGGCAATTTGCCAACGATCCAGCCAATCGCCCAACACCGAACGGGTACCGGAGGGCGGCAAAGCCACCAGCACCAAGGATGCTGCGGGCGGTACCGGCAACGTCGTAACCTTTTGGCGGATGAGGGGCACCGTGAAGTAAAAGCAAGAACCGCTGCCAGGGGTACTTTTCACGCCAATGCCCCCCCCATCAATTCCACAATTTGCCGCGAAATGGCCAACCCCAACCCGGTACCGCCGTATTTGCGGCTGGTGGAGGCATCGGCTTGGGTAAAGGGTTGAAACAATTTTCCCTGAACTTCTGCGGGGATGCCAATGCCCGTATCCTGCACCTCAAACCGCAACACCACCTGCTCGGAGCCCAACTCGACGGGATGGACATGGACTTGCACGGCCCCATCGGGGGTGAATTTGATGGCGTTGCCGATGAGGTTGGTCAAAACTTGCCGCAACCGCCCGTGATCGCCCCGCAGCAGGGTCGGAACCGAGCGCTCGACATGGCCCACAATCTCCAACCGCTTCCGCTGCGCCTGATGGGCCAACAACTCCACGGTTTCTTCCACCAGTTCCTGCAAATCGAAATCCACGGTTTCGAGCCGCATTTCCTGGGCTTCCAACTTGGAAAAATCCAAAATCTCGTTGATCAATCCCAACAAATTTTCGCCGCTGAGGCGAATGGTCTCCACAAAATCCCGTTGTTCCAGGCTCAAGTCGGTATCCAGCAACAAGCCGGCCATCCCCAACACGGCGTTCATGGGGGTGCGAATCTCGTGGCTCATGGTGGCCAAAAAGGCGGCTTTCATCTGGGTCGCGGTTTCGGCCGATTGCCGTGCCCGCTCCAATTCTTGGTTTTGCACGGTCAAAGCATGGGCTTGGGCTTTCTCCCGGGCCAACAAACTGGCTTGATACAACGCCGAACCTAGGCGATCGGCCACTTGCCCCAACAAATCAATTTCCGCCTGCCGCCAGTGCCGGGGTTCTTGGCACCGATGCACCACCAGCCGCCCCCACAGGCGATCGAGTTGCCAAATCGGTACGCCCACGCTGGAACACACCTGCCATTGCTCCAAAAAGGCCCGCTCTTGGGGCGACAACGGCTCCGTGTGGCGATCGTCCATCGCAATTTTGTGCAAAAGCTGGGGGCGATCGGGCATGTTTTCCCGATAGCTAAAATCACGGGGCAATTTGTACTCGGGGCTGGTCGCCACGGCGGCCACCTCTCCCAAATGCGGGGCTTCGATCTGGTACACCAAAGCCCGGTCTACTTGGAAGAATCCCTGAATTTCCTGCACCGCCGTGTCCAAAATCACCACCGGATCGAGGGTTTCCCGAATCCGCTCGGCGATCGTGGTGAGCAACAGGCTGCGCCAATTTTGTTGCCGTAGGTTTTCCAAGGCTTGCCGCTCCGCCCACACGTCTCGGGCCACGAGGGCAAGGTTGCCGTTTTCCAAGCACACCAGGGATTGCCAAGTCTCGATCGCCTGTTGGTATGGACGATTCCAGAGTTGCAGCACCCCGCTCCAGGGTTGGCAGGTGGCGACCCGGGGCAATACGGTCTCCTGCAGGGAAACCTGGTCGGAGTCCCCGTACAACTCCGCCAACTGTTTGGGCAGGGGGTCTGTGGCCGCAAACCCAAGCAGTTGGCGACCGGCATCGTTCAAAAACAGCAATTGACCGCTGCGGTTGGTCAGGGCCACCACGTCGCTGCTGCGCTGCACCAACGACACAAACTGTTGCCGCTCGGCTTCAAGTTGCTGCTGGGCCGTAATGTCGGTGCCGGTCAGCAAAAAGTAGACGATCGCCCCCTGCCCGTCCTCCAGGGTTTGCCAAGTCCACAAAACGGTGCGTTGGTTGCCGTCCCGCACCCCAAAAGTGGTTTCGTAGGGCACCGAGTCCCGGCTGCGATCGGTTAAACGCGCCGCGGCTTCGGGATCGATCGCCAAGGGCAAGTCCCACAGGGGGCGATCACGCACTTCCTCAAAGGTGTAGCCCGTCAGCAACGCACATTCCCGATTCCAGCGCACCACCCGCCCTTCCCGATCCAGGGCGATCGCCAAAAAGGCGGCATACTCCAACAGGGTGGCACTGAGGTCTTGCTCCCGCTGCAACGCTTGGGCAACGCGGGCCCGCAACCGTTTTTCCCAACGCAGGCTGCCAAACAACCCCGCCAAGGTGACCAAACTCAGGGCCGAAACCAACACCAAATTGCCGCTTTGTTGCCGGTTGATCCGCTCCAGGGCCCGAAAATTGTTGGCCAAAAGGCGCTGTCGTTGCTGCTTTTGGGCCAAAACCTGGTCAAGGGACTGCACCGACTGGGAAGACAAAGGAGAGTTGCGGACTTGAGCAAGGGCGGCAGCCTCATCCCCGATCCCCTGGATCCGCTCGGCGGTTTCGGCCAACTGCAACTCGGCAAACAACGCTTTGCTGATGGGGCCCATGGCCGGGTCGGGCACCAATTCTTCCTGAACGGTGCGGGCGGTGGCGATGTACTGGAGCAACGACACGCCTTCATCGCTACGCTGCAGGCGATCGCGCAGGGTGGTCAAAAGCTGGAGGGCGGCAAACAGCTCGGTGCGGCGGGCGTGGTTGTCTTCTTTGCGAATCAATTCTTGCCCCAAGCGCCCAATTTCACGGCGCGCCTGAATTTCGTTGACCGTCAGAACGCCCACCAACACGCTCGCCAAAGTCAAAGCCAGCCAGGGCCAAAAGCTGGGTTGCTGGAGGGGCAAAGCCGGAGGGGGTACCGCGGCCCGGCGGCGACGCTCTTCCAGCCGTCGGGTAACTTGCCGCGCCAACGCCTTGAGCCCAGTCAACTTATCGGGCGGGAGGGTACGGGGCACAAAATCAATGACGCAAAGGGTGCCCAGGTTCAGTTCGTCCCGGGTGGTGAGGGGCACCCCCGTGTAAAACCGGATTTGGGGCTCCCCCGTCACCAAAGGGTTGTCCGCAAACCGCGGGTCTTCGGTGGCATCTTCCACCACCAACACATCGTTCTGCAGGATGGCATGGGCACAAAAGGCCGTGTCCCGTGGGGTCTCCGGCAAAGCCATGCCCACTTTGGCTTTGAACCATTGCCGCGTTTCGTCCACCAAGCTGATCAGAACGACCGGCACATCGCACATCACGGCCGCCGCCTGCACCAGATCGTCAAATTCCGGTTCGGGGGGCGTATCCAGAATGTTGCATTGCTTGAGGGCCACCAAGCGAATGGCTTCGTTTCTGGGCAACGGTGCTTTCATCGTCCGGAATGCCTCTAGGGACGTGTGCCAAATCGGGTTCGGGGCCCTGAGCGCTCTGCAACTTTGGCTCCCAGCTTGCCACACCCCACCAGAATATCACCCGGGGATGCTTTGTCCACAGGAGAGAAGTCAAGTAGAAAGGTCAGGATTTTTACGTATAGCCGCAAACAGGTTGATTAGGGCGGGGTGCAGGGGTAGAACCCCTGCTTGGCGCAGCCCCAACCCCTTCCTCGTCTATGTCCAAATTCACCTTGAATTTAAGTTTATATGTCATTTTAATTAAAACTACATCGATTTTT
>JAAUUG010000011.1 GCA_012031195.1 Oscillatoriales cyanobacterium SM2_1_8 | reverse complement strand
GGGGTGATGACTTGGGGGGCTTTTGGCGTGAGCGCTCAGTCGAACGGCGCAGCCCCCCTTTGCTTTCGATGTCCGAACCTGCCCGAACATAGCTGTATAAAAACCAGAAAATAAGCAAGGCTCCCAGGCAGGGAACGGGGTTAGCGGTAATTCGTAAACTGGAGGGCGGCGGGCCAGTCTTCGTTTTTGACAAACTGGATCGCCGTCTGCAGGTCGTCTTTGGATTTGCCCGTCACCCGCAAGGCATCTCCTTGAATAGCCGGCTGTACCTTGGGACAATGGTCGCGCAGGGACTTGGCGATTTTTTTGGCCAACTCTTGGGACAGCCCACGTTGCAGCTTCAAGGTTTGGGCTACGCGGTTGCCGCCAATGGTTTCTGGGGGCTGGGCATCAAAAATTTTCAGCGATAGGTTGCGCTTGATGGCTTTGGCGTGCAACACATCCACCACCGCCCCCAACGTCATTTCGCTATCGGTTTTGAGGACGATCGCCTCGTCCTGCAATTCCACTTCGGTTTGGGTGTTTTTTAGATCGTAGCGGCTGGCAATTTCCCGGCGCGTTTGATCCAGAGCGTTGACCAATTCTTGACGGTCAAAATCGCTCACAATGTCAAAAGAGTATGTAGATGCCATAAATCGTTGGAATGGACGCCATAAAAGATCGGAAACCGCGAGCAAACGCCTGAAATTCTTCGGATTGTAACAAAAAACGGGTCAAGCGCGGGGCGCCGGAGCGCGGTAAGGTGGTGGGGTGATTGGATCGATTTTCGAGATGACGGCAACTTCCCTTCCCGAAAAAAGCGGTGTCCCCCACCTGGAAGTGCACCTGTCGGAAGATGTGGTGGCGATGATTCCCATGGCTTCGGTGCGCGAAGTGAGCGTGATCGCGGCGGGACAGGTGGTGCCGGTGCCCAACATGCCTTCTTGCGTACTGGGCACGGCCAATTGCCACAACCGCTTGTATTGGTTGGTGGATTTGCCCCAACTGTTGACCATCCGCACCCTGGATGTGGGAGGGCAACGGTATTCGGTGGTGTTGGTGGAGGCCAAGGATCAGGCGTTGGCGTTGGCGGTGCCGGAGATTCGGGGCATTGCTCGCCTCGAAGCCATTGACCCCCTGCTCGAATCCCTTCCGTACAATTTGACCCCCTATGTCTTGGGTTGCACCCGGGGCGATCGCCCTGCCTACGTGCTCAATGTGGCGGCCCTGCTCGAATCGCCGGTGCTGCAGTCCTAACGACGGGTTGCCAACGCCACCAATTCCGGCAAGACCAGCAGACCCAATCCCAACAAGACCCAAGCGCTGCTGACGGTGTTGTTCCAAAGTTGGTGGTAGCTGGGAAAGGTTTTGGGGGGCTGCCGATCCAAGCACTGCAGTTGCGCCAGGTCGATGGCAGCGCGGTGGCCCCGTCGAAACCAACCAATGGCGACGACGTTGGTGCCCACCAGCCCCTCCAAGCGCCGCAGGGCGATCTGCGGATCGCGGATAAAATCGCCGAGGCTGGGCAAATACTCGAGGTACATTTTGCCGGAGCGGTCGCCCAGTTCGATCGCAAACCCCAGTCCGCCGGTTTGGGCGGTGTAGCGGACAAATTGACCGGGCACTTCCACCGGCACGCTCCGCAGCGCCCCGACCTCAGGATCGGTGAGCAGGCCCGCCAAATCGGTGCCCACCACCCGCCGAAAGTTGGGATAGCGCAAAGCACCGCGCCACATCAAACCCAGTCCCCAACCCACCGCCGCCAGCCCCACCGGAAACCGTCCTTCGTACAGTTGCAGGGGCGATCGCAACAGTTGACTCAGGAGCAACCCCAAACCCAAACCCAGCACCGGCGACATCCCGGCGATCGCATCCCACATAAATCCGCGATAAAGCTTGCTGCGGGGACGCTTTTTCGCTTCGGCGACCAATTGGGACCAACCGTATTCCGGCGTGAGCCCCAGGGTTTTGGCATGGTCGGCCAACACCAACAGCCGTTGCCCAAGGAATGGGTGGGAGGAAAATAGGCTGAGCCAAGCGGCCCATGGGTTCAGCCAATCCCACAAAAACACCCGGTACAAATTTTGTTCGGGCTGACCGGCGTACAGCAGTTCAAACGCCATGCCCACGGCCCCCACCGTCCGTTCGTCCAACACCCCGGCAATGCGGGTGGATTCCAACAGCCGGCCCCCAACCCGGTTCCCCGGATTCACCGTCACCAACTGCCGCGCCATTTTCGGCAACGCCCGCATCAACGCATTGGGGTTCCCCGTCAACTCCGCCCCATAGCGATCCGCCAAATAAGCTCCCGGCCGGGTCACCAGGGCGATCGCCGGCAAAAACCGGCCGCACCCCCACCGCAACCCATCCGCCAAGGCCTGCCAGCCCCCTTTGCCAAATTTGACCCGAAACCCCAACCGCCCCAGGGCGATCGCCCCGTTGTACACCAACTGCGGCACCGCCGAGAGGTAGGTCACCAGGGCGGTGTTGCCCGTCGCGATCCGCCCCAACTGAAAGGCGCAGACCGCAGCCGCTTCATCGTCCGTGAGGCATTCCAGCAGCCCCCGACTCAGCACCAACCGCATGGAATTGGGCAACACGCCGTAGCTGTAGGCCACCGGATTGGGATCGTCGATCCAGCCCAGGCGGGGAAAATCGCAGTTTTGGCGCTCGCAAAAAGTTTCGATGACTTCGACGGTCTCCGGGCTGCGCTCCTCGATGTCCGCCAGGGTGAGCCATTGCACCTTTTGGTAGGCTTTTTGCCCTTGGTCGATCCACCACGGCGACATAAAAAACAAGAGGATGCCCGAAACCACCGTGATCCCGTGGGCGACCATCTGCCAGCCGCCGGTCACCACCAACGTCGGGCTGAAAAACTGAATCAACCCCCACAACACCAGATCGGTGGTGCCCCAAGCCAAAGCCAAGGCGGCGATCGCCCCCAAAAGTAGGCCCGGCGGAAGCGGGGGGCCAGGGGCAGGGTCACCAATTTTTTGCGGTAACGGTTGGCCTGGCCCGGCACCAGTTCTTGCACGGTCTCGTTGCGGGCCGGCGTGGCGGCCAATTGGCGATGCAGGTTGACCAGGGAGGTTTGGGCCCAGCGCTGCACTTGGGGATCGCCCTGCTGCAACAACCCTTCGCAGATTGCGATCGCCTTGTCGGCCCGGCCGGTTTTTTGGTAAGCCGACACCAACAGCATTTGGGCCTCTACCTGCTCAGAGGATTCGGTAGATTCGGCACAATAGGCGGTCAACAGGGCAATGGCTTCGGTGTACCGACGACGCACCAACGCTTCTTTCGCCGCTTTGAGGGACATTGCCTACCTCGGGGTGATGGGCTAGTTGCCGTGGCGGCGCAATTCCTTGCGACCGTTTTGCACAATTTTTAACATCTCAATGAGTTGCATTTCCAAAGTCGCCAAGCTGCGATCGCTGTATTCGTCGGCACCGCGTTGAATGTCGTCGCTCTCGGCCGCAATCCGTTGGCGCAGGGCATCGATTTCCTTTTGGGTTTGCCGCCGCATCTGGTTCACTTCCTCCAGGGTTTGTTGGCGCAGCTCTTCGCATTCCTGATGCACCGTCCGCCGCAACCGTTCGGCCTCCTGTTCCGCTTGGCGCAAAATGCCCGATTCTTCCAACATCCGCTCCGCCCGGGCCTTGGCCGAAGCCTCGATTTGTTCGGCGTAGCGTTCGGCATCCTCCAAAATTTCTTGCCGCATTTGCAGCAACTCTTCCGCCTTGGCGATCGCTTGGGGCAGGTTCAGCCGGACCCGATCGATTTGCTGGCAAACCCGTTCTTCGTCGATGACGGTGCGACCCATGATGCGGGGGCCGCTGTCCAACAGCATTTCTTCCAGGCGATCCAATTCCCGGTGCAGCGCCAAAAAACCATCGGCACGTTCCCCGGCCGCATTGGTCAGCGGGCGGCCGTTGGCCCGTTGCGGATCGGCGGAAAGGTTTTCGGGGGGCATAGTTTTGCTTGCCAACAATTTGTCCGTAATTTTACCCGATCGCCCTGCTCACCCCATAGGAACCTTGGGAAACCGCTCGGCCAGGGCGATCGCCACGTTGGCGGGCACCAAATGATCGACGGGGCCCCCAAAACGGGCAATCTCCCGCACCACGCTGCTGCTCAAAAAGCTGTACTCGGTGGAAGTCACCAGAAAGACGGTTTCCAGGTCTTCGGCCAAGGTTTTGTTGGTGTGGGCCATCTGCAATTCCAACTCAAAATCGGACACCGCCCGCAATCCCCGCAACAGGCCCGGGCCCCCCGCTGCCGGGCGTAGGTCACCGTCAACCCCTCGAAGGCATCCACCTCCACGTTGGCCAAGTGCTGCACGGCGGTTTGGATCAGGGCGACCCGCTCGGCCACCGCAAACAACGGCGTTTTGTTGGGGTTGCGCAACACCGCCACAATCACCCGATCGAACAACCGGCACCCCCGGGCGATCGCATCAAGGTGCCCCAGGGTAATCGGGTCGAAACTGCCGGGGTAGATGGCCAAGGCGGGGGGCATCACGGGGCAGGCTCCGCCTTGGGCACCAATTCCTCTGGAAAGGCCGGCGGAATGCGATCGCGCACGATGATGTCTTCCAACAGGGTTTTGACAATGGGGGCCGCCACGGTGGAGCCAAAGGCATCGTCGCCCACCGGTTCATCAATTACCGCCAACACCACATAGCGGGGCTTGGGCACCGGAAAAATCCCCACATAACTGGTAATTTTTTTGTTGGAATAGCCCCCGGCCTCGGCTTTTTGGGCGGTGCCGGTTTTGCCACCATAACGGTACCCTGGGATGCGCGCACTCTGACCGGTGCCGGTTTCCACCACCTCTTGCATCATGGCCAACACCTGGGACGCCACTTGGGGCGACAGCACTTGGCGCGGGGCAACCGTTCCGGCACATAGACTTCTTCCCCCGCCTCGTCGGTGAGGGCCCGCACCACATGGGGCACCAACACCTTGCCGCCGCTGGCCACAATCCCCTGCAACTGCAGCATTTGGAGGGGCGTCACCGAAAACCCCTGACCAAAAGCCGTTACCGCCTGCTCCACCCGGCTGGCCACAAACTCTTCTTGGGGTTTGAGCATCCCAGAGGTTTCGGCCGGCAAATCAATGCCGCTGTATTCGCCGACCCCCAACCGCTCCAACCAGCCGTAGAACGTGGCCGGCGCCAACCGTCGCATGATGTGCACCATCCCCACGTTGCTCGATCGGGCCAAAATTTGGGCAATGCTGAGGCTGCCCGGAGCCCCCACCTGATCAAAATCCACGTTGGCAATCTGGCGATCGCTGACGGTGATCAGCCCTTCGTCGTAAATAACGGTGTTGGGGTCAATGTCGCCGGTTTCGAGGGCCAGGGCGATGTTGATGGGCTTGAAGGTGGAGCCGGGTTCGTACAGATCGGAGACGGCCCAATTTTTGAACAATTCCTGCCGGTTGGCATACTCAAAAAAGCGGTTGGGGTTGAAGCTTGGCTCGGTGATCAAGGCCTGCAACTCGCCGTTGCGGGCATCCATGACCATGACCGCCCCCCGTTTGGCGCTGTAGCGCTGCATTTGTTCCCGCAACACTTTGCGCCCCAACCGCTGCAGGCGCAAATCCAAGGTGAGGGCCAACCGTTTGTTGTCCACCGCCAGCAAACCCGGTGGCGCATAGGCCGGCAAAATTTTGCCTTGGCTGTTGATCAACACGCTGGGAAAGACCGGCCGCTGGGTTTGGGGGCAGGTTTTTGGGTCGGGCACCGGATTCAGCAGACATTCATAGTACAGTTCCAACCCGGCTTGCCCCCGCCCGCTCACGTCGGTGTACCCCAAGACCTGGGCCAGCAAATCATCCTGCAAATAAAACCGGTGGGCCCGTTCCTCCAATTCGATGCTGCTGAGTTGGCGTTGGGTGCGCAGGTCTCGCAAACGACCGGCGGTGGCTTCCGGCAACAGTTCGGCGACGGTGACCCGGCCCGTGGCCCCCGTCAACCGCTGGGCGATGTCGTTGGGATTCTGACCGGTGATGGGCCCCATCCACTTCGCCAATTCTTCAATGGTTAAGGGGCGAGCGCGCCCCTGTTCCGAAACCCGATCTTTGCGCAAGAGGGCCGGGTAAAAGTACAGCGTGTATTTGGGGACGGCGATCGCGAGGGTGGTGCCGTGGCGATCGACAATGCGCCGTCGGGCCACAAACGTCCGGTATTGTCGGGTTTGCTGGCTGCGGGCCCGCTGCGTGAGTTCGGGGCTGGCCACCACCTGCAAATACACCAACCGCGCCACCAACGTTAAGCCGGCCACCACCAACAAAAACCAAACCAGCACCAATCGCCGGGACAGGGAGGGCGAGCCGGTGGGAATCAGGGCAGGGACGGCGACGGGCCCCCGCCTCAGGCTGCGTTTGCGGCTAAGTCCAAACATAATTTCCGAAAGCGATCGCCCCGTTCTTCAAAGTTGCGGAAGGCATCAAAACTGGCACAGGCGGGGGCCAGCAACACGGTCTGGGCTCCATATTGCCGCGCCAACACCAAAGCTCGCGGTACGGCGGTGTCGAGGGTGGTTTGAATTTCGGCATGGGGATGGTTGGCCAGCCAGGCGGCAAAGGTGGGGGCCGCTTCGCCAAACAAAATTACGGCGGCTTGCGTTTGCAATTTGGTCAACCAAGGTTGGGGATCGCCGGCTTTGGCTTGCCCCCCGGCCAACACCACCGCGGGATGGTTCAGGGCTTCGAGGGCCACCACCGCCGCTTCGTAGTTGGTCGCTTTGCTGTCGTTGATGAATTGAATGCCGTCGATGCAGGTCACCGGCTCCAACCGATGGGGTACCCCCCGAAACCCGGCGGCGGCTTGGGCGATCGCCCGTTGGCAACCCACACAGCTTGGCGGCCCCCACGGCCATCAGCAAATTTTGCCGGTTGTGGTGCCCCACCAATCCCCAATCCGCCAACGCCAAGATGGGCTCCCCCCGATGCTGCACCCAACCATCGACCACGGTCACGTCGCTGCCCGGGGTTTCCCCCGTCCACAAAATGTCTCGCCCCGGCAACAGGGCCGCCCCGTTTTCCGCCAAAAAGCGATCGTCCCGGTTCAAAACCATGTGCTGCGATCGCCGCAACAACGCCGCCTTGATGTCGCAATAACGCTCCAGGGTGCCGTGACGGTTCAAATGATCGGGGGTAAACGTTGTCCACACTCCCACCACCGGCGCCACGCTGGGGCCCCTCAATTTGATAACTGCTGAGTTCGGCCACCAACCAATCGGGGCGATCGCCCACCACCTGGCACAACGGCAAACCAATGTTGCCGCAGGCTGGAGCCCGCTTGCCGGCCGCTTGAAACATTTGGGCCACCAAGGCCGTCGTGGTGGTCTTGCCGTTGGTGCCGGTCACGCCAATCCAGGGAATTTCAGCACTTTGCTGCCACGCCAGTTCGGCTTCCCCCATCACCGACACGCCAAGGTCTCGGGCCAAAACCAGGGTGGGGTGTTGCCAGGAAATGCCGGGACTCACCACCAAGAGCTGGGGGCGATGGGTCGCCGTGGTGGCTGCCAGCTCTTCAGGCGTCAGGTCAACGCCCAAAGCCACCCCTATCCCCAAAGCCTGCAAAACCTGCGCCCGCTCCTGCAACAGGGCGTTGCTTTGGCGATCCCACACCTGTACCTGCCACCCCTGCGTGGCCAACAGCATGGCGGCGGCCATCCCCGATTTGCCCAGACCAAACACCCAAGCGGTTTGCGTCACCCTTCCACCCCTCTTTTATCTGAATATTTTAGGGCATTATGTTTTTTGTGATTGATTTTTTGCGGTTGGGCTTAGCGCCGCCGGGCCGCCAGTTCGGCGTAGACCAAACTGAGATCGGTGTCGCAGTGGGCCAAGGCCACCAACAGATGGTACAAAACGTCGGCGGCTTCGGCGGCGATCGCCGGTTTTTCCCGATCTTTGCAGGCCATGACAAATTCTACGGTTTCTTCACCGATTTTTTTCAAGACCCGGTTGTCCCCACCCGCCAACAATTTGCTGGTATAGGAATCGGGCTGGGGGTGTTGTTGGCGATCGCGAATCACCGCAAACAGAGATTGCAGGGGGTCTTCGGGGTGGTTGCTCATGGTTTTGCTCGTCGATAAACTCCAGAACGCGGGGGCCGGCCACCACTTCTCCGATCGCCGTTGGGTGCCATTCCTGAAAGCAATCCAGGGCCGCCGCGACGGCGGTGGGGGGCACCACCACGGCCATGCCGATGCCCATGTTGAAGGTGCGGTACATTTCGGCTTGGGCAACCTCCCCAGTTTCGGCCAACCACCGAAACAACGGCGGGACTTCCCACGCCCGGCGATCGATTTGCACCCCTTGCCCTTCCCCCAAACACCGGGGCAGGTTCTCGGGCAGTCCGCCGCCGGTAATGTGCGCCAACCCGTGGATGGGCAGACCGGCCCGCCGGGCCGCCAACAGGCTTTTGACATAGATGGCGGTTGGCGTTAACAACCAATCCCCCACCGGGCGATCGCCAAAGGGGATGCGATCCCAAGACCCCCCCAAGGTCGCGATCCGCCGGGCCAGGCTGTAACCGTTGCTGTGCAACCCTGTGCTGGCCAAGCCAATCACCCGATCGCCCACCTGCACGGCGCTCCCGTCCAACATCTCGGCTTTCTCCACCACGCCGACGCAAAACCCCGCCACGTCGTAGCGATCGCCTTCGTAAAACCCTGGCATTTCGGCGGTCTCGCCGCCAATCAAGGCACACCCGGCCAATTCGCAACCGTCGGCAATGCCTTGAACCACCTCCGCCATCGCCGCAGGGGCCAGTTTCCCCGTGGCCAAATAATCCAAGAAAAACAAAGGTTCGGCCCCGACGGTCACAATGTCGTTGGCGCACATGGCCACCAAATCGATGCCGATGGTGCCGTGCCTCTGCAACGCCCGCGCCACTTCCAGTTTGGTGCCGACGCCGTCGGTGCCTGCCACCAATACGGGCTGTCGGTACCCCGCCGGCAACTCGAAACAGCCGCCAAAGCCCCCCAAGCCCCCCAACACCCCCGGTGCCATGTGCGGGCCACATCGGCGGCAATGCGTTTTACCAGTTCGTAACCGGCTTCGATGTCTACCCCTGCGGTTTTGTAATCCATGGCCCTACCCTCCCAACGCCTGCGATCGCCGGGCTGCGGTGACCACCGCTTCCCGAAAGGCCGAACGCACCGCCTGGGCTTCCAAAATCCCCAACCCGGCGATGTGGTGCCCCCCGGACTGGCGACTTGATCCTTGAGGACGGCCGGGTGCATCCCCCGCGATTGCAACAGCCGCGCCGTGCCCAACACCGTTTCCAGGGCCAATTGCTGGGCCAACCCCCGCGCCAACCCGGCGGCCACCCCGCCATCGGCCAAGGCTTCCACCATCAACGCCACGTAGGCGGGCCCCGACCCCGACAACCCCGTCACCGCGTCCAAGTCCTGCTCGGCGACTTCCACCACGGAGCCCACGGCCCCCAACACCTGATGGGCGATCCGCCGATTGCCGCCGTCGTCCTCCCCGCCCCAGGCATCGCCGTGATGCCGGCCCCCACCTGCGCCGGCGTATTGGGCATGGCCCGCACCACCCCCCCGGCCTGGGGCAACTGGGCGGCCAACCCCGCCAACGATACCCCGGCCATGATCGACAACACCAACCCCTGGCAGGTTTGACCCGCTTCGCGCAGGGCCCCGCCCGTCCAAACCTGGGGTTTCACCGCCAACACCACCACCCCCTGCGCCAACGCAGCGGCACCGTGCTCGGCCACGGCCACCCCGTAGCGCTCCGCCAAAAAATTCCGCCGCGCTGCCGTCGGCTCCGAGACCACCACCGTTGACGGCAGGGCTACCCCCTGGGCCAGCAGACCCGCCAACAGCGCTTCGCCCATTACGCCACCGCCGACAATGCCAATGTTTTCGGTCAACTTCCTTCCACCCATAACCCGACTTCAGCATAGCGGCGATCGGGATCGCCCAACCAAATAACCAAGCAAAACCCGCCGGGGGGCGGGTCGCAAGAAGTTTGAATGGGAGACGATCTTACTGCTGGGCAAACCGCAGGGGCTCTTCCGACCAGGCCGGCGGCGGTGCGGTCCGCGTCCGGTTCGACATCGGAGGCTCGCCCACCACCGAAGACTGGGTCGTGACCTGCACGCAAGAAGGCGCAAACAAGAAAATGCTGTCGCCAATCCGCTCTTGGTGACCGTCCATGGCGTAGGTGCCCCCCGCCACAAAATCCACCGCCCGCTGCGCCTGATCCGGCTCCATCATGGTCAGGTTCAACACCACCGATTTGCGCTCCCGCAAGGCCTGAATCGCCTGGGGCATCTCGTCAAAACTGCGGGGCTCCATCAACAAAACCTGCGATACGCCGCCCGTTCCCGGCATCCCAATCACGTTGCTGCTGGGATCGACCGCCCGGGCCACAACCCGCTCCCGCGTCCGTCGGGGAGCCGGCAAAGGTTCTTCCTCGATCGCCGGTTCCGGCGCCTCTTCCCGATACAAACCTTGGTATTCGCCGCCTTCCATTTCGTCGTACTCGTATTCTTGCTCCGACAGCCCGACAAAATCCTTTAGCCGATTAAAAATGCCCATCGTGTAACTCCTTACTTGACTCCTCTTCCCGGCGGCCGGACTTGCCGGAAAACTCCACAAAGCCGCGATCCACACCCTAGATTTCGGCCCAAATTCCAGATTTTTTAACCTAGATTTTTAACCTAGATTTCTAGCCTAGATTTTTTGAATCCAGATGTTCAGAAGCTCTGGCACTGATTTGGGCTCGCCAATTTTTCCTGTCTCGGCAATTCCCGCAAGATGGAGAGGCTTCCTGAGCGAGAATTCACCCGCAGACTCTAGCCCATCTCCCGGTAAAAAGCCAGCCACAATATATAGGCATTATCAATCCTTTGGATACGATTTGTCGCTTTTTGCTTATGGTTTTTCCTGACTCCCGACTTGCGGTACTGAAGATACCTTGCCCCATTCCCAAGTCCCCTTCCCCAAAACATTAAAAAACCCTAAAGATTGGTGGGGTCGATGGCGGGACGCCCCCCAAAAATCGCCGTCCCCAGGCGCACCAGGTTGCTGCCGGCGGCGATCGCCAGGTCATAATCCCCTGACATGCCCATCGATAGCCACTCCAGGTTTTGCCAGTAGGGGTGGTGTTGGCGCAGGCGATCGCGCCAGCGGGCTACGTCCTCGAACACGGCTTGGGCGGCGGTCGGGGCCAGTCCCAGGGGCAAAATGGTCATCAACCCGACGAAATTCAGGTGCTGGCACTGTTGCAGGGCGGGCAGGTCGGCCCAGAGCTGGTCGGGTTCCCAACCTTCTTTGTCGGGGTCGGGGGCCAGCTTGACTTGCAACAAGAGCCGGGGGGTGCTTCCGGTTTCGACCACCAGGCGATCGAGGGTTTGGGCCAATTTCAGGCGATCGACGCTGTGGATCCAGGAAAACACCGACAGGGCCCGCCTCGCCTTGTTGGTTTGGAGGGTGCCGATGCCGTGCCACACCAGATCGGGCAAATCCGAGAGCGCCTCCTGTTTGGCGATCGCGTCGGGCACCCGGTTTTCGCCAAAGTCCCGCAGCCCGCAGCGGTAGGCTTCCCGGATGCCATCGGCGGTGGTGTATTTGCTGACCGCCACCAATTTGACGTGGGGGGGCAAGGTCTCCCGCAGGCGGGCCAGGCGATCGGCAAGGCTCATGACGGTCATTGGGTCAGGGGGGCCGGTTGCAAGCCCAGCCGTGCCAACAGCGCCGCATCGGCGGCTTCGCCGGGGTTGGGGGTGGTCAGCAATTTATCGCCGGTAAAAATGGAGTTGGCCCCCGCCAAAAACACAGGGCAGTGGTCGCTCTCGGAAAGGGTTTGCCTTCCCGCCGACAGCCGAACCCGCGCCGTGGGCAGCAGCAGACGGGCCGTGGCGATCGTCCGCACCAACACCAACGGATCGACCGGGGGGCAATCCGCCAAAGGGGTGCCCGCCACCGGTACCAGCGCGTTGATGGGCACCGATGTCGGCGGCGCCTCCAGGTTGGCCAAAACGTGCAGCAACCCGATCCGATCGGCATCCGTTTCGCCGAGGCCCACAATTCCCCCGCAACAAACTTGAATCCCCGCCGCCGCCACGTGGGCCAGGGTCTCCAGGCGATCGTCGTAGGTGCGGGTGGATATAATTTCCGGATAAAATTCCGGGGAGGTATCCAGGTTGTGGTTGTAGGCGGTGAGGCCGGCGGCGGCCAATTGGCGTGCTTGCTCCGCCGACAACATGCCCAAGGTGGCGCAGGCTTCCATCCCCAAATCCCGGACGGTGCGTACCATCGCCAGCACCCGCTCGAATTCGGCACCTTGGGGAGCCGATCGCCAAGCGGCGCCCATGCACAACCGGGTGGCCCCGGCGGCTTTGGCGGCGATCGCCTGTTGTTGCACCGCGGCGACCGTGAGCAGGGGGTAGGTTTCGGTGGCGGTGGTGTAGCGGGCGCTTTGGGGGCAATAGCGACAATCTTCGGGACAACGCCCCGATTTAATGTTGGCCAGGGTGCACAACTGGACTTGATCCGCCGCATGGTGCTGCCGATGCACCGTTTGGGCTGCGTAGACCAGGGACAACAGGGGTTGGTGGTAGATTTCGCCGACGCGCTCCAGGGAAATCGCCATGGCTAGCGGGCAACGGCGACGCGGCGACCGGCGCGGTTGTCCATGACGGTCAGGGTAGGCACCGGGCGATTGCGCTGCTTGCCGGTGGGATCGATGCCCACCACTACATAGGATTTGGCATCGGCTTCGATCGCCTCCCCCACGGTTAGGGGTTGGGGTCGTTCCACAGTGCCGACGAAGCGTTGGTGTAGGTCTACCATCAAATACTGCATGGGGATGCTCCTGCGCGAAATGGGTCTTGGGTTTTGCGGGCGGTCTATGAGCATACACCAAACTTTTGCCGGTTTCAGCAGCGCCGGGCCAAAATCAACGCAAACCAGGGGCGATCGTCGGTGAAGGTGTGCTGCACCGCCAATCCGTGCTGCTGCAGTTCTTGACCGAGGGCATCCACCGCAAACTTGCGGGAGACTTCGGTGCGGATCGATTCCCCGGCGGTGAACGAGAACACGTAGGGGCGATCGCCCAGGAACAGGGTGGCGGTTTGGGCGGTTTGGCTATCGAGGTGCATCTCGATTTGGCGATCGCCGCGGTTGTAGATGGCCCGGTGGCGGAATTGGGGCAAGGCAAAGTTGCCAGCAAAGCGGTGGTTGAGGTGGGCCAACGCATTGAGATTGAACGCGGCGGTAATGCCGGCGGCATCGTTGTAAGCCTGTTCCAAAACGGTGGGGTCTTTTTGCAAATCTACCCCCAACAAAAAGAAATCTCCGGGGGCCAAACTTTGCCGGACTTGGGCAAAAAAGGACTGGGCTTCGGCGGGGGTAAAGTTGCCGAGGGTGCTGCCCAAAAGCACAGCAATCGGGTGGGGAGGGAAGGGGCACCCAAAGCCGCAAAGGCCTGTTCGTAGGTGCCGGCGATCGCCCGGATTTTGAGGTTGGGGTATTCGGCCACCAGGGCATGGGCGGTGGTTTCGAGCATGGGGACGCTGATGTCGGCGGGGACGTAATGCAGGGGTACCCCGGCCTGGCCGTAGGCATCGAGCACAATCCGGGTTTTGCGGGAACTGCCGCTGCCCAATTCCACCAATTCACAGGGGCCCGTCCACCGGGCCAGGGAAGGGGCCGCCCGGTGCAAAATCGCGGCTTCGGTGCGGGTGGGGTAATACTCCGGCAACCGGCAGATTTGCTCAAACAACAACGAGCCCCGCCCATCGTAGAGGTATTTGGCGGGCAAGGTTTTGGGCATTTGGCGGAGGCCTTGCACCGCATCGGCTCCATCTTCGAGGGACGGCCCACGGTGGGCATCCCACCGCTCCAACCGCAGGTGGGCGTGGTGTTCGGCGGAGAGGGGATGGGCCATGAACGGTACCTCGCTGACAATTTCTTCACATTTTGCCAGCCTAGAGGGCCCTCCGGGGCGCAACAACCTACACTGGAACCACGAACCTCGGCGAACTTTGGCGATGACCTCCCTGCAATTGTTGAACGCAACGCTCCCCTTATCTGTCGTGGGCGGCTGCTTGTGGGGAGAGACCGCGGGCGATCGCGAGGGGTTGGCCCGGTTTCACCTGCGGGTTGAGGGCACCCGCATCACCCGTTTGGATTTGGCGGCTACCACCCATCCCCTGAATTTGCCGCCCGCCGAAGAACGGTGGGATTGCGATGGGGATTTGGTGTTGCCCTGTTGGATCGATGCCCATGCCCACCTCGACAAAGCCCATTTGGGACTTTGGGCCGATGGCACGTTGACGGGGGCGATCGCGGCGGTGGAGGGCGATCGCCCCCGGCGGACGGCCGAAGACCTGCGGCGACGGATGCACTTTGCCCTGACCTGTGCCTATGTCCACGGCACCAAAGCAATCCGCACCCACTTGGATTTGCCGCCCACCCACCGCGAACTGGTGCTGACGGTGTTTCGCGAGTTGCAAGAAGAATGGAAAGGGCGGCTGTTGCTGCAACCGGTGTCGTTGGTGGAGGCAACGGTGTTTTTGACCCCGGAGGGGGAACGCATTGCCGATCGCATGGCGGCGATGGGGGGGTGTTGGGGCCTTGGCCCTGGACGATGAAAACCTGCCGGCGGCTTTGTCTCGGATGCTGGCCCTGGCCCAGGAGCGCAACTTGGATCTGGATTTTCATGCCGACGAAAACGACGATCCGTTCTCCGAGGCGTTGCGGCACATTGCCGATGCGGTGTTGCGCCACGAGTTTCCGGGGCGCGTCCTTTGCGGACACTGCTGCAGCTTGGCGGTGCAGCCCGCCGCCGATGTCGTCGAAACCATGGCCCGGGTGAAAGCCGCCGGATTGGCTGTGGTGAGCCTGCCCGCTTGCAACTTGTATTTGCAGGATCGGCAGCCCGGCCGTACCCCCCGCTGGCGCGGGATTCCCCCCCTCCACGAGTTGCGGGCGATGGGCATTCCGATCGCCGTGGGCCACGACAACTGCCGCGATCCGTTCTACCCCTTTGGCGATCACGACCTGTTGGCCGCCTGGGCGATCGCCGTGTTGGTGGGCCATTTAACCCCCAGCGAATGGATTGGCAGCATCACCGGCACCGCTGCCGATCTGTTGGGGGTTGACGGAGGGGGGACGCCTGGCCCCCGGCGAGCCGGCGGATTTTGTGGTGTTTGCGGCCCGCTCCTACGGCGAATTGCTGGCCCGTCCCCAAAGCGATCGCCGGGTGTTTCGCAACGGGGTCGAGGTGACCGTACCCCTCCCCAGCTATCGCCAATTGACGGAATAGGGGCGGCATCAGCCGGATGTTGGTCCTGGGCCACAACTGCATGATGTACATATCCAACGGGAAAAACGGTTGGCGCGGCCCAACCGATTGCTACACTGGGCAAGAAGGTGGGGAGAAAAGTCATGGGCACGCCAACGCCTGGCCAGCCAAAGTCTGCCGATGACCCGCCAAAGCCCCGGCGGTGGAGACGTTGGGTCGCCTTGGGGGGGCTGGGTGTGTTGGGCACCGGTCTGGGGGGGCTCTGGTACGGTCGCTACTGGCTGGATCGGGAACTGTCGCCTTGGTTGGCGGCAACCCTGTCGCGATCGCTGCAACGGCCGGTGCAGTTGGGCCCGGTGGAGCGCATTACGTGGCAGGGGGTGCGTTTTGGCCCTTCGGTGGTGCCCCCAACCCCCCAGGAACCGAATTTTTTGGTGGCGACAGCCCTCGAAGTCCAAGTTGACCTTTGGCAGTACCGGCGCGATCGCACGGTTCGGTTGGATGTGGTGGTGGAGCGGCCCCACGCTTACTTAGAACAAAATGCCCTGACCGGATCGTTTTTGCCCGCCCTGACGCCGCCGGCGGGGGATGCCGGCACGATCGATTTGCAAACTGTGCGGTTGCGCCAAGGCAGCTTGACCCTGCGGCCGGCCATCGGGGGGCCGATCGCCCTGCGCAACTTGACCGTTGACAGCCAATGGCAAATTGTTGACCCGGCCCAACAGAGGGTTCGGAGTACGGTTCAAGGCCAAGCGGTGTTGCCGAACTTGGCGACGGGGGTTCCCGCCATCAACCTGTTGCCCGAGGCGATCGCCAAGGGGGTGGGTCAAGGGCAAATTTCCGCCCAGGTGGATTGGGATTTGACGTTGGGTCGGGGCACGGTGGCGGTTCAAGGGCAGAACCTGGGGGCGGCGATCGCCCGGCGTTTGGCTCCCAACTTGCCCTTGCAGCAGGGCATCGGGGCCGGCGAAGCCCAATTGCAGTTTGGCCCGGGGGGGCAACTCCAGAAAGTTACCGGAGAAGGTTCCCTGCGCAACGGTTTGGCCCGTTTGCCCAACGCCCCCAAACCCCTATCGCAAGTAGCCGGGAAGGGGCGATTTTCTTGGCAGAACCAAATTTGGGAAGCGGTGTTGACCGAGGGATCGGGACGCTATGGGGCGATCGCCCTGACGGCGGCGGGCACCTACCGCAGCGATCGGGGTTGGGACATGGCTTTCAAAGCGCCGGCGATCGACGTGGCTACCTGGTTGCAAGAGGCCAACGCCACGCCGCCGGTGGCGCTGACGGGGCCCGTGCAAGTGACGGCCACCCTCCGGGGGGTTCAACCCCAACTCCAAGGGACGGTGCAGAGCACGGGCCCGCTGCAGGTGGATCGCTTCGCATTGTCCAACTTTCAAGCCCAGGTGAACTCGCGGGATTTTCGGGTGTTTGCGTTGCAAGCCGTGCAAGCCCAATCGACCCTGGGGGGGCAAGCGATCGCCAACGGAGAGGTGCGGTTGACGGGGGCCCGTCCCGAATTGTTTTTGGCGGGTCAGATCCGCGACCTTCCCGCCGAAGCCTACGCCGAAGCTTTGGCCCTAAAATTGCCGGTACCGGTGGGCAACCTCAGCGCGGCGGTGCAGGTGACGGGGGTCGCCAACCAACTGCGCATAACCGGTCAGGTGGAGGCACCGAACGCCCAATACCCCACCCGCGCCGAAGTCAGTTTGGCGGAAAATGCCCTCGAAGTGCGCCAAGCCGAAGTGCGATCGCCCGTGGGCACCGTCAACCTCAGCGGTCGCTACGATTTGACCCAGGGCACCTGGCAAGCCACGGCCAACAGCCAAGGGTTGCCCCTGCAAGCGCTGTTCCGCCAAGGCCAGGGGACCCTCGTCGGCCGGGCCAACCTGAAGAGCCGGGGCGGTTTTGCGCCGGAAGCCATCGAGGCAGACGTGAATTTTGCCTTGCCGGCGGGATTGACCTTGAACGATCGAACGATTCCGGAGGCGATCGCCGGACGGCTGGCGTGGGACGGCACCAACCTGGAATTGGTGGAGGGGCGGGTGGGCGATCGGCTGCAGGCCCGGGGCACCCTCGACGTGGCGGTGGCGGCCCAACCCACCGTGACCGGGGTCAACCTAACCGTGACCGCCGCCGCGTCTTTGCGAGATTTGCGGCGATGGGTACCCCAACTGCCCGCCAATTTGCCGGGCGCAGGCCGTTTTCAGGGTCAGATCGGCGGCGATCCGGCCAACCTGCAAATTCGGGGGCGCACCGCCGTCACCGGGGTGGAAATCGGGGCTGTGGTGCCCCAAGGGTCGGGGGCGCTGGCCTTTGCCGGCGAAGTGAGCGGCCCCTTGGTCGATCCCCAGGTGCGGGGCACCCTCACCCTGGCCAACGGGCGCGTCGATCGCCTCGTGCTGCCGCCGAGCCTGACCGGGCCCGTGCAATGGAACGCACAAGGTCTGCGCTTGGCCTTGAGCGGCGACGGCGATCAATTACAGGGGGCTTTTGCCCGCGATTTTACTCCCCAAACCCTCACGGCCAAACTGGGCACGGCGGAACTGAGCTTAACCCCCGAAGGCAACGGGCAACGGGCGATCGCGCGGGGAGTGCCCCTGGCCCTGGTGGGGGCGATCGTCGGCCAACCCAACCTGCGGGGGCAAGCCAACGCCGACCTGCGCGTGGTGTGGGGAAACCGTCCCACCGCCGCCGGCACCGTCACCGTGCAACAACCTCAATTCGGGCGCATTCGGGCCGAACGGTTGCAGGCCCAACTCGCCTACCGCAACGGCTTGTTTACTCTGGAGGAAGGCACCCTCGAACTGGACAACGGCGGGCCAATGGCCGGACGCTACGGTTTTGCGATCGCCGTCGATCCCCAAAATCCTCAAAAAACCGAAGCCGTGTTGCGGGCCGAGGGGGGGCAACTGCAAGATGTGGTGGCCTTGATGCAGTGGGTCGAACCCCAGGACGTGGGTCGGGGGTGGGGCGAATGGGCTCCCGCCACGGCTTTGGTCCCGCCGTTGGCTTTGGGGTTGGCCACCGGGGCTTCGCTGTACCGACAACTGGAATACTTTGCCCAAGTGCGGGCCCGCCGCGACCAAGACGAATTGGTGGCCGCCCAAGCCAACCTCAATTTGCCCCCCTGCGGTTGTTGCAAGGTCAATTTGACGGCACCCTCCGCCTCAAGCCGGGGGAACGGGGGCCCACCCTCACCGCCGACATTCGGGGAGCCAACTGGGAATATGGGAAATTTGCCGTGGATCGGGTCGCCCTCAAAGGAGAATACCGGGGAGAGCGGTTGTTTTTGGAAACCCTGGAAGCTGTGCAGGGAGAACGTTCGGGTCGCATCGCCGAAGCCCAACTCAGTTTGGGAATTCTCACCAGCAACGCTTCGCCCTTGGAACGGCTACGGTACCTCCAAGAACCTCAGAAAGGGCGGATTCAACTCCAAGATTTTCCGTTGTCTTCCCTCCGACCGCTGCCTTTTTTTGCAGAATTGCCCTTTGATATCGATGGCGATGTCAGCGGTGAGGTGAACCTTGGGGGCACCGTGGCCCTGCCCGAAGCCCAAGGTCGGTTTCGGATCGCCAACGGCTCCTTCGATCGCCAGCCGGTCAAATCGGCCGATGCGGAATTTGCGCTGAAAAACTTGCTAATCCGGTTCAACGGTCAAGTATTGGTTGCGGGGGACGAACCCATTGTGTTGTCTGGCACCTATCCGTTGATTGGCGATGCCCTGGATCTCAACATTGCGGTGAAGGATGAGGGGTTGGCCTTCATCAACATTTTGAACCAACCGGTGCGGTGGCAAGGGGGGCGCGGCAACGGCAACTTGATGCTGAGCGGTACCCGGCGATCGCCCCAAGTGCGGGGCCGAATTGACCTCAAAGAAGCCGCCTTTACGGTGGTGGGGTTGCCGGCGGCCATTGAACAGGTGTCGGGGTCGGTAGAATTTGGGTTGACAGAATTGATGGCCAACCTCACCGGCAAATTCAGCGACGGCGACCTCAAAGCGGAAGGGAGGTTGCCCATTGCCGAGGGGTCAGAATCCATCGCCGATCCCCTCACCGTATTTGCCGAGAAGCTCCGCCTCGACCTCAAAGATTTGTATCAGGGGGGAGCGCAAGGTACCGTCGCCGTCACCGGTTCCCTGCGATCGCCAGTATTGCGGGGAGAAGTCACGTTGTCGGACGGTCGGATCTTGCTGAATGGGCAAAACGGCAAAGAGGGCGAAGGGGGCAACGCCCCCGACAACTTCCGGTTGGAGGGCTTGTTGGTGAAACTCACCGAGCGGGTGCAAATTACCCGGGCTCCGTTGCTGAACTTTTTAGCCCGTGGGGAAATTGCTCTGAGCGGCACCCCCCGCAGCCTCCAACCCAGCGGCCGCATTGATCTGTTGGGGGGACAATTCAACGCCATTTCTGCCCGTTTCCGGTTGGATCGCTCCTTCGAGAATTTTGCCACCTTTCAGCCATCGTTGGGGCTCAACCCCACCCTCAATGTCCGGGTGGTAGGGGTCGTGCCCGAAGTCACCCGGGTGCCGTTGCCGGCCAACCCCCTCGATGCCTTCGCCCTCAGCACCAACGTGCCCGTAACCGCACCGGGTGCCCAGCGGAGTTTGCGGGTGCAAGCCACGGTCACCGGCACCGCCAGCAATCCCGATATTCAGCTCTCGAGCAGCCCCCCCCGCAGCCAAGCCGAAATTCTCACCCTGATTGGCGGCGGCCTGCTGCAACAACAATCCGATGCCGCCGCCGCGATCGCCAACATCGCCGGCAGTACTTTTATTGGTTTCTTGCAAGATGCGATCGGGGATGTGTTCAACCTTGCGGAGTTTAACCTCACCCCTACGACCACCAACCCGGTAGGGGGTCGCAGCAGCGGGCTGGCGCTTTCGGCAGAAGGGGCGATCGACGTGGGGCGTCAATTTTCGATCTCTGTGCGGGGGGTGCTCAACGATCCGGCCCAGCCCACCACCTACACCCTCCGGTACCGCCTCGATCCCAACACTTTGGTGCGTACCAGCACCGATTTGCAGGGGAACAACAGCGCTTCGGTAGAATACGAAAGCCGCTTTTGAGGAAGCGGATGGTTTTGCTCCGTCGAGATAACCCATACAGTTATCTTAATTAAGAGTGGGACGATTGTAGTTGTTCTGACTGCATTTACCCCCCTCTCCCTCCCTGGGAAAGGGGTTGGGGGTGAGGGCGAGACTGTCGCAAACACATTTGAAATGGCTATATTTTCCGCCCCTTCTCGGCAAAAATTGGGTTGGGGTGGTTCTCTCCCATCGATCTCACTTTGGAAGCGATCAATTTTGGCCGCCGCCCATCAGGACGGAATCGCCGCCGAACGGGTCTGGCGACAACGAGTGCAAATTCTATGCTCTGAGAACACCCCCCGCTAGAAACTTCTGTCCATCCCAAACTTTGGGAAGGCTTCGTTAAGATAGGAAAGGCATGGCGGGGTTCTATGGCTTCCTATCGAGATATTTTGGCCTACTACGGCCGCTACCAACGGCCGGCAATTTTCAGCATGGCGGCCGCCAGCCTTTTTGAAATCATCGATTTGGCGGTGCCCTACGCCATCGGTCAAATCCTGAATGTGTTGGCCCAGCAACCCTTGGACAGCTTGGCCGCCGGATTGGTGGCGGCGATCGCCGGGGAGGTGACCCGCACCAAAGCCCTGGCGGTGTTGGTGGGGATTGTCTTTGCGACCACGGTGGTGCGGGCTCCCCTCCAACCCTGGATCGGGGCGTGGTTTCATTGGGCGATTCCGTTGCAGGCTCGCCGCGATCGCACCCACCAGGCGATCGCCAAAATTTTGACTTTGCCCCTCGAATTTTACGACGAGAACAATCCGGGTCGCATTGCCGGTCGGGTGGCCCGTGGTTTGGCCAACCACACCTGGACCTATCCCGAAATTGCCGGTCAATTCGTTCCCAAGACCATGCGGGTGTTGGCCATTTTCCTGGCGATTTTGGTGGTGGATTGGCGGATTGCCGCCCTGTTTATGGTGGCCTTTGCCGGGGTCCTGGGTTTTACGATCCCCCGGCTGATGCACCTGATGACCAAAGAAGAAATTCTGGACAAACATCAGGAAAACACCGAAAGCCATACTTCTGAGATCATCACCAACATCAAAACCGTCAAAGCCTTTGCCACCGAAGCCGAAGAATTGCAGCGGCAGGGCGATCGCCTGCACCGGGAACTGAAAGCGGTGTTGTACTCCATTCACTTGGGTTATGTGAGGTTGGGGATGTTTCAGCGCACCTTTGTCCAGACCAGCGTGTTTTTGGTGTTGGCGCTGGCGTTGGTGGCCACCCTCCAGGAAAGGATTTCCTTGGGGCAATTCGTGACCATTCTCACCATATCCAGCATGGGGTTTTCCGAGATTGAACCCATCAGTTCCTTAGCGGAAGTGTTTGCCCGGCGCTACGCTTCGATGCTGCGGTTCCACGAGTTTTTGCAATTGCCCTCCGGCGAAGACAGCCAAGGGTTGTGCTTGGATCGGAAGGTGGGGTATACCCCCTATACTTTTCAGGGGCACCTGGAATTTGAACACCTGAGTTTTGGGTACCACCCCGATCGCCCGGTATTGCGGGACATTCATTTAACCGTTCCGCCGCGCCAAACCCTGGCCTTGGTCGGGCGCTCCGGTTCGGGCAAATCCACCCTGGTTAAACTGCTGTTGCGGTATTTTCAGCCAACTTCGGGGCGCATTCTCATCGACGGTCAGGACATTCAGGGGTTGGACATCACCGGATATCGCAAACGGTTGGCGATCGTGCACCAAGAGGTGGATGTGTTCAACGGTACCCTGCGGGACAACCTCACCTACGGCAACCCCCAGGCAACCGATGCCGAAGTGAAAGCCGCCTGTGAGATCGCCCGCGTCGATGAGTTTTTGCCTTTGTTGGCCCAGGGCTTGAATACGGTGGTGGGGGAGCGGGGGGTACGGCTATCCGGTGGGCAGCGGCAGCGGTTGGGGATTGCTCGGGCGTTGTTGGTGCATCCCGATGTTTTGATTTTTGATGAGGCCACTTCCAGTTTGGATTACGAATCGGAACGGGCCATTCAATTGGCGATGCGGAAAATTCAGGGCACCTGCACCACCGTCATCATTGCCCACCGCCTCAGCACCGTGCGGGAAGCCGACATCATCGCCGTTTTAGACCGGGGGGCGATCGCCGAGGTGGGCCATCACGAAGCGTTGTTGCACAACGGGGGTTGTATTGGCGGCTCAATGCGTTGCAGGAGGGGGAGCCGGCTCTGTGGGGAGGATAGGGGCAACATGAACGCAAATTTGAACGTGGTGTTGGTGGTGCCGACGGGCATCGGTGCGGCCGTGGGCGGCTATGCCGGGGATGCGTTGCCGGTGGCCCGGGCGATCGCCACGGTGGCGGATGTGTTGATTGCCCACCCCAATGTGGTGAACGGCGCCAGCTTGTATTGGCCGATCCCCAACCTTTGGTATGTGGAAGGTTATGCCCTCGATCGCTTTGCCATGGGCGAAATGGCCCTGCGGCCGACGTTGGGGAACCGCATCGGCGTGATTTTGGATCGGGGCATCGAACCGGAATTGCAGGAGCGCCACCGGCAGGCGATCGCCGCGGGCCGCGCCACCTTGGGGTCTGCGCATTCCCGAAGTCATCGAAACCGATTGTGCCCTGGAAGTGCATCTGCAATTAAGTGAAACCGGGGTGGCATGGGGCACCATCCGGCATCCCGATAGCCTGTTGCGGGCGGTAGATGGCCTCAAGGGACGGGTCGAGGCGATCGCGTGGTGGCCCGTTTTCCCGACGACCCGGACAGTCCGCTGCTGCAGGCCTACCGCCAGGGGCGGGGGGTCGATGCCCTCGCCGGCGCCGAAGCCGTGATCAGCCACCTGGTGACCCGTCATTGCGGTTTGCCCTGTGCCCATGCCCCCGCCCTCCAACCCTTGCCCCTCGATCCCACCGTGGCCGAGCGGGCCTGTGCCGAGGAGTTGGGTTACACCTTTTTGCCCTGCGTGTTGGTCGGGTTGAGCCGGGCCCCCCACCTGTGCGATCGCCCCCAACCCGGCGATTTGCAGGCCCATCACATTCAGGCGGTGGTGACTCCCTACGCGGCCTGCGGCGGCGCCGCCCTGTTGGCCCTGAGTGAAGGGGGAGCTTTGCCCATTTTCGTCCAGGAAAACACCACCGCGTTGCAGGTACCGCCCACCGCTCTGGGATTGTCCGGCATCACCGTCGCCAATTACCGCGAGGCGATCGGGGTGTTGGCGGCCCTGAAAGCGGGTATCGATCCCCACCGGCTGGGCCTGGCCCCTAAGCCGTAGCCAGCCGAGCGCTGGGCCGCCTGCCGCCCCAATTCCTGATCGATGAAAAACAACCCCTGACCCTCCATGCCAATCAAACGGATTTTGTCCAAAATTCCCTTAAACAAAAACTCTTCTTGGTGTTGCTCGGCCACCTATAATCAATTTAGTTAAGAATGAAACGACTGCGATTGTTTTAATTGCCTTTACTCCCCTCTCCCAGGAAGGGCTACCGTGTACACACAAGTTGATCGCCGACACGTTTTCCAAAAACTTCGCTCTCTAAAACCTTAATTTCTTGTTCATGGCTCTCAACAAGTCGGAATTATTGAGAATTTAGCCAATCTCAGAAACCAAG
>JAAUUG010000242.1 GCA_012031195.1 Oscillatoriales cyanobacterium SM2_1_8 | reverse complement strand
GGGCACCCGAGACCATCCCGTCGGCGTCGCCCGTATGGACCATCATGGTGCCGAAATAGCTCACGTCCTCCAAGGCATCGTGTGCCATCTGCTCGGAGATGCACTTGTGCTTCCGCAGCTCGAAATAGGTTTGCGCGTAGCGCTCGCGATCCGGGGCGGTCATCGTTTGAATTGGGCCTTGCTGACCCAGTTGCCGCCGGCGGCCGGGATGACCGGGGGTGGTTTGGGCAACGCGGTGGTGGGCACCCTGGTTTTGGTGGGGCTGGCTACGGCGATCGCCACCCCCATTGGCATCGGTGCGGCGTTGTTTAGCCACGAGTTGGGGTCGCCCGATCGCCCGTTGGCCCGATTGGTGCGGTGGGCCAGCGCCATGTTGAGCGGTGTACCGTCGATTGTGGTGGGGGCTTTTGGCTACGCCACGGTGGTGGTGACCACGGCGCGGTGGACAGGGGGACGGTATGCTTTCTCGGCGATCGCGGGGGCGTTGGCGTTGGCGGTGATCATGGTGCCGGCGATCGCCCAAGCTACCGAAAGCCGTTTGCGGCTGATCCCGACGGCCTGGCGCGAAGGGGCGGCAGCTTTGGGGGCCACCCCTCAACAAACTTTGCTGCGGGTGGTGTTGCCTGCGGGGGCACCGGCGATGGTGACCGGCGTGTTGCTGGCCATGGCCCGGGCCGCGGGGGAGACCGCTCCTCTGCTTTTCACGGCCCTGGGGCTGGATTTTTGGCTCCGGGATTTGCGGCGACCGGCGCCATCCCTCTCCATTTCGATCTGGCGCTTGGCTACGGGCATCGATCCCAACCAGCAAGAGTTGGCTTGGGCGGGGGCCCTGTTGCTGTTGTGCTTGGTGTTTGGCGTGGCGCTGTTGGCACGCTGGGGCACCCGCCGCTTTGACTAGATGGTGAGGATTTGCCTAAATAGTGATGCCCCATCGAGATTTCTGATTTTCTCCCATCCCCTGGCCCCTTCTCCCTCCTTCGGCAGGCTCAGGAACCGGGGAGAAGAGGTGCTTTGGCTCCCTCTTCCCTTGTGGGAGAGGGCTGGGGTGAGGGGAATCCAAGATGAGGAGAGGGTTAGGGATGGTGGCGCGGGCTAACCGCCGCGGGTTTTACCCGGATTGAGCAAGCCGTAGGGATCCACCTGCCGCTTGAAATCGGCTTGCTGGCGATCGACCGTTTTCATGCCGCCATCCTCCAGCACATAGGTATGGGGGTCAAACACCACAATGCCTGCGGCTTCAAGTTGGGCAATGGCTTCCCGCAGGCGATCTTCGGTGGTGTACCGCCAAAGGGGGATCGCGCCAATGGCCGGTTCGCCCTGCAGGCGCATGAATTCCAAATGTTGGCAAAGCTCCCCCGCAAAGGTCTGGCTGGCCCAAGCCACGGCCGCCAAATCCGGGTACACACACTGCAAATACGTCCAGGCGGATTCTCGGCCGCGGGCCAACAGAGTAGTGTGGTTCCAGGTGAGTTCCGTGAGGGTGCCCGTTCCCACCCAGGGTTGATCCCACACCAACCGCCCCCCGGCTTCCTGAACCCAAGCGCGCCAGGTGTCGGCATCCGCCTGGCCCACCCCCGCGATCAAACAGGCTTGGGCCGGCGGCACCGCCCCCCGCAATGGCGCAAAAAATTCAGGGATGGGGGGCGCAAACACCGAAACCAACTTTTGGTGCGATGCCATCGCTCTGGGCCAACGCCCAACCCAAAGCCGCCGCGTCGGCAAAATTTTCAAAAGCCACCACCGTTTCTTGCCATGGTGTCGCCGGTGCCAAGGCGATCGCCAACGCCGTCAAAATGCCGTTGGTGCCGTAGGCGTGGTTGACGGCCTGCACATCGTCGCCCGTGAGGGTCAGAATTTGCGGCTCGGCTTCGAGGGTGACCAAGCGCACCGATCGCAGGTTGCCCCGATCGCGCAGTTGCCCCCAGGTCACCGAACCAATCCCGCCGCTGCCGCCGGCCACAAAGCCTCCCACCGTGGCCGATCGCACCGTCGAGGGATACATCCGCAATTCCCAACCCTGCCCTTGCGCGGCCCGCTCCAAGGTTCCCAGTTTGACGCCGGGTTCCACCACCGCCGTCCCGTTTTCCAGATCCAAAATCCGTTGCAGGCCGCTGGTGTCCAGGATGAGCCCCCCCTGCAACGGCACGCATTGCCCATAGTTGCCCGTCCCGCTGCCCCGCACCGTCACCGGTACCCGATGTTGGACACACCGTTGGGCGATCGCCAACACCTCGGCTTCGGAGGTGGGAAACACGGCCAAATCGGCCCGCTTGGGGGCCAAAAACGGCGTGAGCACCGGGCTGAAATGGTAGTAGTCGCCAGACAACTTCGCCAAGCGCTCGGGATCGTCAACGATGGCGATGCCAGCCCCGATCAGGTCTTGGCGCAGATTTTGGAGGGGGGTCACTTCCCAAAACCGTACAATTCCACCGATCGCACCCAGGCTTCCACCCGATCGCCCGTCGTGCAGGCCAATTCCTGCTGGGCTTCGGTTTCCAAGGCCGTCACCCGTTCCGGCGTCAGGTTCAGCAAATCCTTGAGGGTTTGGTAGGCCGCCGCCTCTTCGGCGTTGATGTTCGGCTCATCCGGCGTCCGGGTGCTGCAGGCAATTACCCCATACCCCAATTTCAGCACCAATTCCCGCTCCGCCTCGCTGTGCAGTTTGGGGATCACTTCCTCCAGGGAAAGTTTTTGGTCTACATAAATCCGCAGCTCTTGCAACAGTTGGGCGTGATGGGCACCGCTCACCGCAAACAAATCGCTGAGACGGGCCAACATCAACTCGACTTCCTTGGGCTCCAACTGACCATCGGCCCAAGCCATGGCGCGATCGCCCGCAAAAGGGTCATCTGAGACGGTGTAATCGACGGCGGCATTTCCATGGTGCGATGTTCCCTGCGCTCTGGCAGCAGTTTAACGAGAGACGGCCTCACACGGCGCAATCCGCCACCATTTGCAATATATCTTCGCGATCCAGGTCGCGCCCGATGATCACCAATTGGTTTTCGGGGGGCAGGGGGCGATCGTCAATTTTGAGCTCGTAGCGTTTGCCGCTCAACTGAAACACGTAACGGTTGGGCACCCCGTCAAACACCAAAATCCCCTTGGCCCGAAACACGGCTGTGGGCAATTGCCGATCCAAAAAGCGCTGAAACTTGTCCAGATCAAACGGGCGATCGCTCCGGTAGGAAATCGCGACAAACCCATCATTCTGCAAATGCTCGGAATGATGGTGTTCATGATCATGGTCATGGCCGCAGGCCTCGTGGTGCCCATGGCCCTGTTCATGACTATGCTCATGGGCGTGTTCATGGGTGGGTTCCGGCGCTTGGGGGACAGGTTTTTTGAGGGCGGGATCGGCCAAGTCCACATCGAGGATGAGGGGCAACGGCACCGCCCCAAACTGCGATCGCAACAGCCGGGCCCCCGGTTTCACTTCTTTGATGTGGGCTTCCAGCGATTCCACCTTCTCTGGCGGGGCCACATCGGTCTTGTTGAGCACGATAATATCGCCGTACAGCAGTTGGTTGTAAGCCGCTTCGCTGTCGAAGTGCTCTTCGGTGAAAGTTTCCGCATCCACCAACGTCAAAATCGAATCCAGCCGGGTGAGGTATTGCAATTCCGTCCCCAGAAAAGTGAGGGCAATGGGCAACGGATCGGCCACCCCCGTGGTTTCCACCACCAAGTAATCCACCCGCTCTTCCCGCTCCAACACGCTGTAGACCGCTTCGACCAACCCTTCGTTGATGGTGCAGCAAATGCAACCGTTGCTGAGTTCCACCATGTCTTCGTCCATGGCCACCAACAATTCGCTGTCGATGTTGATGTCGCCAAATTCGTTCACCAACACCGCCACCTTCAGCCCCTGACGGTTTTGCAAAATGTGGTTGAGGAGTGTGGTTTTGCCGCTCCCCAGAAATCCGGTAATGATGGTGACGGGCATCCCCCGCTTGGGCAAGTCGGGGTTGAGGGAAACTTTAGGAGAAGCGATCGCCGTCATAGCTGGCCTGTTGCGAAGGAATGAGAACGATTATACTTATTGCGGGTTGTCCCCTCGCCCTGGGGACGCCCTAGGGATAAGGGGGCGCGGCGGCCAGAGTTCCTACAAATCTACCGAAATGGCCTGGTAAGGGCAAGCGGGAATGCACTGCTCGCAAACAATGCAGCGGGAGCGGCTGAAGGTGAGTTGGTAGGATTCGGGGTGCAGTTGCAGGGCTTGGGTGGGGCAAACGCCGGTGCACAAACCGCAATCCACGCAGCGGGTTTCATCGATCGCAATTTCGCGGGCATCGGCCGAAACTTCAATATCGAGCGATCGCATCCATTCGCTGGCGGCTTCGAGCTGATCGATGTCGCCGGCCAGTTCCAACACCATGGTGCCCCACTTGGTTGGGGGCCACCTGGGCCCGAATGATGCTGGCCGCCACATTAAAGTCTCGGGCCAGGCGGTAGGTCACCGGCAAATTCACCACTTTGTGGGGGAAGGTCAGCCGTACGCGCTTTTCATGGGTTTGTCGCCGCTGCGGATGGGGTTTCGAGTTCGGTCACCAGTTCCGTCAGTTCCGCCGGATGCAGGCGGTACACTTCGGCGCAAAAATGGCAATTGGCTTCGAGGGTTGCCCTCGGCGATCGCCGCTTGGAGGTCTTGCACCCCCAAC
>JAAUUG010000241.1 GCA_012031195.1 Oscillatoriales cyanobacterium SM2_1_8 | reverse complement strand
GGGGTTTGGGGCTGCGCCCCAGCCAGGGGTTTCACCCCTGCACCCCCGTCCTAATCAAGCTGTTTACAGCTATAGAGTCATTTCAAAATGTTATTTGAGACAATCTTGCCCTCACCCCCAGCCCAGGAAGGTAGAGGGGAGAAAAGGCAATCAAAACAACCGTATTCGTGCCACTTTTAATTAAATTGACTATAAAATTGTTTTTTTTCGATCGCCTGTCACAGCATTTTCAAAAAGCGGCTGATATTGCGGTGAGCAAGCGCCATCACCGTCCCCTGGGGGTTGACCCCCAACGCCCCCGGCAACAGGGACGCATCGTTCACAAACAACCCGTCCGCCACCTGTCCCCAAGCATCCACAGCTTGACCCAGCGGACACGTCCCAAACACATGCACCGTCATCAACCGCGCCCGATCGCTCGGCAACACTGCGGGAAGGGTTTCCACCTCGGCGGGCGATCGCACGGGGGTGCCCCCCGCCAGTCCTGGATAAATGGCCGTGGCCCCCGCCGCCAACAACAACCGACACAACTGCCGCAGCCCTTGGGCCAACTCGGCACGATCGCCCGCGGTGAGGCCATAACGCACCAACGGCGCCCCAAAGCCGGGCAGGGCCTGCACCGAGCCGCCCCGTTCCCCCCCCCGCCAGCGCCACATAATACATAGCGGTGTGTTCCCAATCCACGGCCGCGCCGGGATAGTCCAACAATCCCAACCGCACATAGCCCGGCGTGGCGGCCGAACTGCCAAATCGGTACCGTTCCGTGGCCTTGACTTGATAAGCCGAGACCCCCAACCCTGGATGGTTCACCTTCTCCGGAAACACGGCGATCGCCCGGATCGTGGGGTGCATTTGCAAAGATTGGCCCACGGGCCCCCGCCACCCGCTGCGCTGCAACAGGGCCGGCGTTTGGATGGCCCCGCCGCACACAAACACCGTCGCCGCCGTTACGGTTTGCCGTTGCCCTGCCGCTCAACCTGCACCGTCCATTCTCCCCACCCCCGTGCCAGCCGCTGCACCCGGCACTCCGCCCAGAGTTCGGCCCCCGCCGCCAACGCCTTCGGCACAAAGGTTTCGGTCATGGATTGTTTGCGATCGCCCCGAAACCAGCGCGGCACTTCCTGCGCCGTTAGCCCCAGGGCCGCCGCCCCCATCGCCAGTTTTTGGGCCGGCAGCGACGGCGGCCCCTCGCTCCGGGAAATCGACAATTCTTGTTCGATGTAGGCAAATGGGGGGTCAAATCCGTAAAACGCGGGCAGGTCATAGGTTTGTTGCCACTTTTGCCGCAAGGTTTCGGGCAGACGGTGGTACAGCCCGCTGTTGATTTCGCTGCCGCCCCCCACGCATCGACCTTCGACGTATTGAACCTTGGGCCGACCCAAAGCCACCGTCAGCCCCCCGCACCGGTATTTTTGCTCCAGTTCGGCCCGCGAAAACGGCGCGCAGGAATCCAACGCCAGGTGGGGCCCCTCCTCCAACCACAAAACCTCTTGACCGGCTTCCGCCAAAGCCCGCGCGGTGACCGCCCCCCCCGGCCCCGCCCCAATCACCACCGTGGCCGCCCTCTTCAAAACCCCAAATCCTCCTTGGCGGCGGCCGCCAGCGCCAACAACGCGGCCTGGGGCAAATCTTGCCAGGGCGATCGCCCATTTCCTGGTAAAATTTCGGGTCGTAGGGTCGCGTTTGCACCACCACCGGCATCGGCACCGCATGGCCCAACACCAACGCCTGTTGTTTGGAATCCAGCTTCGCCAACACGGCTCGTAAATTGCCGCTGCCGGCGATCCCGGTAAAAATGGCCTCGATGTCCTTTTCGTCGTTCAACAAAGACGTAATCCGGGTGCCAATCTGGGACATCACTTCGCTATCGATCCCCGACGGCCGCTGATCGATCACCAACAACGTTACAAAATACTTGCGCAACTCCCGGGCGATCGTGCCAAAAATCGTCTGCTTGGCGGTGCTGGGGGCCAAAAACCGGTGGGCCTCTTCAATCACAATCATCAGTTGATTGGGGCGATCGCTCGGATTTTTCGTTTGCAGAAACCGCTCGGACTGGCGCACGTAGTGGTGGTGAATCCGTCGGGCAATGATGTTCGTCGCCAACATGTAGGACAGCAAATTCGACTGTGAACCAAACTCAATCACCACGTGTTGTCCCGCCGCCAACAAATCCAGAATTTGCTGAATGTAATTTTCGCCGCCGCCGCTGCGAATGTACTTGAGGTCGTCCAAGCGGTTCAATTTGCGTTGCAGGGCCATGATCGAAGACTTGCTGCCCATTTTTTCTTCGCAGAACGCCTGAATTTCTTGATTGGTCATCGTCAACAACTGGGAGATCCAGTTTTTTCCGAATTCATTGCGCAAAATCACCGCATTTTCCAAACTGGCTTCCGATAAATTCAATTCCTCCCGAATCAGCGCCAAATCCTCTACCTCAATCTGGTCGTAGCGAATGTAGAGTTCCCGGGCATCGCGCACCCCTCGCCGCTTGGTGGATTCCGGATCGAGGGTGTAAATGTGCACGCAATCCGGGAACAACTGCCGCAAACCCTTCACCGTCGAAAAGGTTTTGCCCTCTTTGGCGGCTTCCCAACCGTATTCGGAGTGCATATCAAAGATCAGGTTCACCGCCGCCCCTTTGCGAATGATGCCCGACAACAGCAAGCGGGCCAGAAACGATTTGCCCGTTCCCGACTTGCCAAAAATGCCGTTGCTCCGCTCCACCAACCGATCCAAATCCAGGCACACCGGCACCGCCGTATCCACCGGTTGCCCGATCGCGAAGTTGCGCCGGTGGGGATCGTCTTCCCAGCCAAACACCACCCGAAAATCCCGTTCGGTCGCCTCAAACACCGGACTGAAATGGGTCGGCACCGTCTTCACGGGCAACAACTGGGGCTCGGCGGTCTCCTCGTTGGGCACAAACATCAGCATCGGCGCCAGGTTGGCCGTGGCAAAGGTGCTGGTGCCGGCTAGAATTTCTTGCAAAAAGAAGTTATCGGGGGCCGGTGGATCCGCCAACAGACGGCTGCCATGGGTTTCGAGCACCACATCGGTGAGGATGCAGAAAAATTGAGCGCGGGCCCCCTGCACCACCAGGAATTTGCCCACCCGCAGGGTTTCCACGGAAACGCCCCCCCCCAACCGCATTTCCAGCCCCTGGGTGAGGGAACCCCGCACCACCACCCCCAAAGCCTCGGTCATGAACCCGCTCCCCCCACTGAAAGTCCCGCCACAAATCTCGTCCCAAATCTCGCTGACAATCTCCCGTCAATCTCCAGGATGCGCGGCCCACCAAGCCTAAACACCATAACTTACCATAGTGGGCGATCGCCCAAATCCATAGTTAATTTAATTAAAAGTGACGCGACCGAGGCTGTTTTGATTGCCTTTACTCCCGTCTCCCTCGCTGGGATAGGGGTTGGGGGTGAGGGCGAGACTGTTGCAAACACATTTGAAATGACTATAGTTATACAAATGCGCGCCAAAAGTAATATGCCATCCTCTGGTTCCAACAGCAAAGCATCAAACGAGAATTAGCCCGTTTTCGGGGATACTGAAAACAGCGTTGGGCGATCGCCATGGGCCAAGAACCGTTTCGTCATTTGCTGATTGTTGAAGACGACGAAGGCCGGCACGTTTACAGCATCGAAAGCACCGCCTATTCCCTCGGCCGCGATCCCACCAGTGCCATTGTGTTGCACTCGGCGGCGGTTTCCCGTCAACACGCCCTGTTGTTGCGCACCCCCCAACCCAGTGCCAAAGGCTACCGGTACCGCGTTGTGGACGGCAATGCCCAGGGCAAGCGCAGCGCCAACGGCATTACGGTCAACGGTCGCCCCTGTTTTTCCTGGGACCTGAACGATGGCGATCTCATCGGTTTTGGCGGCAGTGTGCAAGCCCGCTACGTCTGCACCAACGTCATTCCGCCGGAACTGGCCGCCGCCATGCTCGCCCCGGCGGCCCGCAGCATCAAATCCATCGCCGTCGACAGCACCGATACCTTTGTGCCAACCCAAATGCTGGCCTCTCGCCCCACCGATCGCCCCCCCTCCGTGGTCGAAGGTTTGTTTCAACGGTTTACGGGGGAACGGGCGATCGTGCATACCCCCAGCGGCGAAATTCTGGAGGTGAATGTCCGCAACAAAGCCTACGTCCAAACTCTGGTCAAAGGGCAACCGGTGGCCGCCGTGTTTGAAGGGCACGAGTTCTATCTGGCGGCGGAACCGGAGTCCTTCCCCGAAGACGACGACATCACCCTGTTTGATGTGCCGCCCGACCTGGGAACCCTGGTGGAACGCTTTCGCCAGTGCTATTTGGCCGTAACCCGCGACCTGGCGGATTTGCCGCTGGGGCCCGACGGCTACCGCGAAGTGGCGATCGCCATCTTTCAGTCCCTGCCCAAATCTTAACGTCCCGCTTAATGTGGCTTGTGGGTTGCCGCCGTGGCTTTCCCCTGCTACAATGCCTATCCTGACGATAAAGCAAAATTCGGGGCGTAGCGCAGCTTGGTAGCGCACCACTTTGGGGTAGTGGGGGTCGAAGGTTCAAATCCTTCGCTCCGATTGAATTTTGATTTCAAATTTGAGTTGTAGCTGTAGATATAGTCATTTTAATTAAAACTTGAACACGGTTTCTTCCTGCCCAACGAAAGTCCAATAGAACCAATACGG
>JAAUUG010000240.1 GCA_012031195.1 Oscillatoriales cyanobacterium SM2_1_8 | reverse complement strand
GGAGGGAGAGGGGAGTAAAGGCAATCAAAACAATCGTAGTCGCACCATTTTTTAATTAAATTGACTATAGAATCAAATGGGCTGATTGGGTGGGGTTCGGTGGACAGCAAGAGTCCTGGTATCCCTTGGCACCCGCTCCTTCCTGGATTACCACCCCTGCCCCTCCCCAGGAGGGGAATTGGGAGCGCAGGTCATGTCAATATGTCCTTGCTGCCAAGGCATCGTTGAGTTTTCCGCTCCGAAATCCTTCCAAGTCCAGCACCACGCCCGCGAACCCCAGTGCGCGAAACCGGGCGATGAGGTCGGCGATCTGGATTTGCTGCCAAAACTCCCCAAAGCGTTGGGGGGGAATTTCAATGGTGGCCACATCTTGGCGCGATCGCACCCGCAGTTCCCAGTCCAACCCCAACCGTTCCTTGAGGTAAAACTCGGCGGCGCCTACCCGCTCCAGCTTTTCGAGGGTGATGGCTTCGCCGTAGGGAAACCGCGAGCTGAGGCAAGGGCTAGCCGGTCGATTCCAGTTGGCCAGCCCCAATTCCCGCGCCAATTGCCGTACCGCCAGTTTGGTCATGCCGACCTCAGCCAGGGGCGATCGCACTCCCCGTTCCTTGGCCGCGGCGATGCCGGGGCGATAGTCTCCCACATCGTCGGCATTGAGACCGTCCACCACCGCTGCCATGCCCCACCCTTGGGCCAAAGGTCGTAATGTATCGTGCAATTCACTTTTGCAGAAGTAGCAGCGGTTGGGGGGGTTTTGGGCATAGTCAGGATTGTTCAATTCGGCGGTTTCGACCACATGGTGGGCGATGCCGATCGCTTGGGCTTGGGCGCAGGCCGCCGCCAAGTCCGCCGGAAAGAGGGAGGGGGATTTGGCCGTGACGGCGATCGCCTTGGCCCCCAACACATCGTGGGCCAACTTCGCCATCAACGTGCTGTCCACCCCGCCGGAATAGGCCACCACCACCGAACCCAAGTTTTGCAGAATCGCTTCGATTTGCCGATGTTGTTGCATGGGGACAGCGCAGCATTTTGCCGATGGTAGCATTCCCCGCTACGGTACACTGACGGTAGGCATTCTCCAGGCATCCATGCAGGCTTCCAAGTTGGAATTGGCCAAAGCTGGCGACCAACAGGCGATCGCCGAATGTTTGGGTTGGGCCATCTGCAAGGCGTTGGGTTGGGTCGTCGCCGAAGCCCCCGCCCCCGAAAGCCTCATGCCAGAAGGCTTAATGATGGTGGACGCCTATTTGGTGGATGGGTGTTTTGTCTTAAATTTTGCTTCGCCGCGACCGTTGCCCAAGGAGCCGTTGGTGGCGATCGTGCGGCAGGAGTTGCCCCGGTTCCCGTTGGCGGGGATCACCCGGGTGCGGGTTTGTGCGTGGCGCACCCAGGCCCAGGCCGGCGACAAAATTCCGGTGTGGAGCAGCGATTTTCGGATTGAGCCCCAATACCGCCGACCCATCCAGGCAGACCCGCCCTCCCCCAAACTGGAGTCGCCCCGCCGGACGCGATCGCCCATGCCCCCGCTGCGGCGTCCCCGACGCCAACCGGCCCTGCCCTGGCACCTGTGGGCGATCCGCCCCGTTTGGTTTGTTGGGAGCGTTGTTGCGGTTGGGTTTGCAACCAGCCGAGCCGCCGTCTCCCCTCCCCCAGCCCCCAAATTCGACGGGTTTGCCCGCAACACCTTCCACAGTGCCTTCCCCTACGCCCGCGCCGACATCATCCCCGGGGGCCCTCACCCTGGCCAACTTTGAACAGGTGCAAGAGGGCATGGACTTGGCCGCGGTGCAAGCTTTGTTGGGGGGCAACGGCCAGGCGATCGCCGAAACCGAAGTGGCGGGCAGCAAAGCCCAGGTATTTTCCTGGAAAACCCGGACGGTAGCAATGCCATCGTGGAATTTCGGGATGGGCAAGTGACCGCCAAAGCGCAAGCGGGTTTGTTATGAGCAAAACCCTGTTGGTGGTGGCCGCCGAAGCCAACTACTTCCCGTTGGCCCAAGATGCCCTGCAATCGGTGTTGGATAAACCGGAGCGATCGCAAATTGCCCTGGGCTTTTTGGACTTGGGTTGCAACCAGCCGCAGCGGGAATGGTTGCAAAGCCACGTCGATCGCCTGGAAACCGTAGATTGGGGCGATTTCACCGTGAGCTATCCCGACGATACCCCCAACTACTTGAAAATTGTCTTGGCTCGACCCTGTGTGCCTCAGTACTTTCCCGGGTTTGAAGTGTACCTGTGGCTGGATGCCGATGCCTGGGTGCAAAAGTGGGAGGCGATCGCCCTGTTGCGCACCGGAGCGCAAAAGCACAAGGGGTTGGCGATCGTGCCGGAAATTCACCGCCACGCCAGTTTTTTGTACGACGGGCGATGGCCACAATTTTTGGGTTGGATGCAGCGGTTGTACCTGGACGCCGGCGGGGCCGATCTCGCCCAACAATTTTGTACCTATCCCATGTTGAATGTTGGGGTATTTGCCGCCCACGTGGCTTCCCCCCACTGGGCCGCCTGGCAACAGCAAATGGAAGCCCTGATCGTGAACTCATTTTTCAACATCATGACCGATCAAATGGCCATGAACCTGGCGGTTTACCAAAACCCAGAGGTCTTTGCCCACACCGAACTGTTGCCGGCCTGGTGCAACACCCTGCCCACAGCCCCCGCCATTTGGGATGAAACGGCCCAGCAGTGGGTGGAACGCTATTTGCCCAACCATCCCATCGGCATTTTGCATTTGGCCGGCAAAGACAAACCGGAATCCCTGCGGGCTACCACCCTGACCGGCACCACCGTCACCGCTCCCGCCCGTTACCGCCATTACCGCGCCGCCATTTTGGGTTTGCCGACGTGATGACCCTCCGTGCCATTGTCATCACCGGCGCCGACGCCCTGTACTTTCCCTTGGTATCCGGCACCATTGCCTCGATTCGGGACAAACCCGAAGGACAACACCTCGATTTGGGCTTTTTGGATTTGGGTTGCACCGAGGAACAATTGACCTGGGTGCGATCGCAGGGTTGTCGTGTCGTCGTTCCTGGTTGGGATGTGGATTTTCCCGACCGGGATATGGCTCCTAGCTACTATCAAGGGCTAATTGCTCGCCCCTTTTTCGGGAGTATTTTCCCGGCTACGATCTGTACCTTTGGATTGATGCCGATGCTTGGGTGCAAGATTGGTCAGCAATGGACTTGTTTTTGCGCGGCGCGGCACAGCGGCAAGGATTGGCGATCGTGCCCGAAATCAACGGGCCAAGCGATCGCTTTTGCTTTACCGGCAAACTGCCTCGTCAATTGTTGCTCACCGGCGCTTACTATCAAGAAAGCTTTGGGACAGAAGAAGGCCAGCGCTCCTTTGCCTATCCGTTGCTGAATGCCGGGGTATTTTGTTTGCATCGCGAAGCTCCTCACTGGGACATTTGGCGACAGCATTTGCAGGCTGCCGAAAAAGTGGCCCTGCTCACCGATCAAATGGCCCTCAACCTCACGGTTTACCACCATCCCATCGCTTTTGCCCAAACGGAATTTTTGCCCGGATGGTGCAACTTTTTGCTATTTGAAGGATTGCCGGTGTGGGATGAGGCCCGTACCTGTTTCGTCGAAAAATACTTGCCCCACTATCCCATTGGCATCGTGCACATTGCGGGCCCCAAAAAGTACACGCACTTGCGAGTCTCCACCCTCAGCGATCGAGAAATTGAAGTATCCGTTCGCTACCCTGGCTCTCCAATCCCAACTCCATAGCTTTTGGAAAGGCTCCGGCATGGCATAATGTCCCTCAAAAACCATGTCACAAGCTCCTATTACACCGGAAGAATTGGCCGAGGCGATCGCCGAACTGGAGACCTACCGCGAGCGGTTGGTGAACGACACCCTGACGGTGGCAGAGCGGGCCAAAGTGTTGAAAGCCAAGGCCCTGGCACAAATCGAGCCCGATTTGACCAAAATTGACGCCACCCTGGCCCAACTGCGGGCCCAACACGCCCAAACCAACCCCTAACCCTGCCATGGTTGCTGCCGCGCCGGTGAAGACCCCTCCTCTGGGGGAAAAACGGGTAACCCTCTCCGGGATTTCCTGGGGGGGCTACCAACAAATTCTGCGGGCTTTGCCGGACACCCGGGGGGCCCGTCTCATCTACGATCGCGGCCTTTTGGAAATCACCATGCCCGCCGAATTTCACGAATTTGCTTCCGACCTCATTGCTCTGTTTGTGCGGATCCTGGTGGTGGAAATGGGCATGGATCTCAAAACCATGGGTTCGACCACCCTCGACCGGGAGGACTTGAACCGGGGGGCGGAACCGGATTGCGCCTATTACATCCAAAACCAGCCCCGGGTGGTGGGTCGTACCGTCGATTTGCGCACCGATCCGCCGCCCGACTTGGTGGTGGAAGTAGACATCAGTCACAGCGACATCGACAAAAACCGGCTGTATGCGGCGATGGGAGTCCCCGAATTCTGGCGCTACAACGGGGAAATCTGGCGCATTTTTGCCTTGCGGGAGGGCGAGTATCAAGAATGCGATCGTAGCCCCACTTTTCCTTGGGTCGCCAAGGAGGAATTGTATCGTTTTTTGGCGGCGGCCCGGATGGGGGAAAGCGGGGCGGAACTGGCCTGGCGGCAACGGGTGCAGGATCACTTACTGAACAAACCTAGCCCATGATCCCGATCGCCGACCATCCTTGCCCATGGTTTTCTATGCCACTAA
>JAAUUG010000239.1 GCA_012031195.1 Oscillatoriales cyanobacterium SM2_1_8 | reverse complement strand
GGAACCCATGCCGGAACCGCTCCCCGAGGCCCCGCCGGCCCCGGTGGAGGAAAAGCCCCCCGAACCCCTCCCCGAGCAACCGCCCGAAACCGCACCCGACAAAATCGAGCTGTAAATGAGCCACACCGTCACCGTCGAACTGAGCGATCGCGCCTATGGATTGCTGTTGTTGAGCGAGCAACCCCTCGCCGCTGCCCTCGAAGCCGCCGTTTTGGCCTACTACGCAGGGGAAATCCCCCCCAACGTCATGGCCCGCTGGCAACCTGCCATCGAACAAGCCGTGCAAAGGGCGATCGCCGTCAACATTCCGTCCCCCCGCCCCGCCGCCCCAGCCCATCCGCCCCAGGTGCATCCCCTGGCCGTCGGCGACAACGTGCAAATTCGGGACGGCAACAGTCCGTTTTTTCAGGCGATCGTCCCGGTGACCGCCGTCGGCATCATTCGGGCCACCGTGCGCACCGAACAGGGAGAGCAAAGTTTTTTGAAGCGAGATTTGCGCTACATTCCGGAACCCTTGCCCAAGAATGCCATGCCAAATCAAGTCCAGAATTAGGGCAATCCAAACGAAATCACCTGCGGGGTCGCCGGCAATTCCTGGGCCCGCAATTCCAGGGTGGTGCCGTTCACCCGGCGGATCGCCGTTTCGGGAAACAGCGCCGTAAACTCGCTGCGGGACCCCAACTCACACCGATCGCTCGATTTCGCCGTCCGAAAATGGGTGGGAATGATGATTTTGGGGTTGATGGCATCCGCCGCCGCCTTGGCTTCTTGAGGCGTGTAGCCCTTGTCGCCGCCGCCCACCGGCACCAACAACACATCGGGTTGGCCAATCAAAATCCGTTCTTCGGGCCGCAGCGCCGCCGCCGTGCCCCCCAAATGCACCACCCGGAGGCCCGCCTGTTGCCAGCGCCAGACCACGTTCATGCCAAAACGCCGCCCCTCTAGGCGATCGTGGGCCGTCCGAATTCCCTGAAAATCGAGTCCGTTTACCGTGTAGGCCCCCGGCTGAGACAGCACCCGCAAATCGGAGGGCAAACGTTCCAAATAGCCCTCATCCAGCAGCCGCGAGCCAATCAGCACCAAATCCGCCGGCATCATGGGGGCCGCCAAGCGCTCCGTACAGCCCGCCGGTCGGAACGGATGGGTCAGCAAACGCACCCCCTGCCCCACAAACCCAAACGCCATGTGGCCGAACCAGCGGATCGAGAGCGCATTGGTGGCCGGTGGCCGCGGCCCTTGGGCCGATGCCTGCCAAGTGGCGGCCAGGGTCGCCCCCAAACCCATCAAAAACGTGCGTCGTTGCATGGTGCTGAAGAAGTGCCGACGCTAACCTTAACACCCGGTGCGAAACAACGCCAACACATCCCGGCAAAACTGGGCGATCGCCGCGCCAAACTCCGGCGGTGGTAGGCGATCGCCCGCAAACCGTCCCTCCTGAATCGTCGAATAGGTCCATTGTTTGCCATCAAAGCCAAAACCCGCCATCTCCACCCCAATGGCCTGACCTTCAAACAAACGAATTTGCACCAGCAGGCAACGGCTCGGAATCCGACGGTTCACCCCCGGAAACGAAAAACTCAGATCGATGGAATCGGGGTCCACCAACGAACGGGTGTCGGCATCCGCCGCCCAAGGCCGCAAATCCGCCCGGGCCGCCGGAAACATCGACTTGAAGAGCGTCACCGTCCCCGCAATTTTGGTGGCCAGATCGATCCCCAAAGCCTTGTCTGCCGCATTCATGACCTATTCCCACAGCCCTGTGGGTATTTTAGCCTTCGGTTTGGGAAGCCGCCGTGTACGATAAAACAACCCCTGACCCCAAGATTCAGGTATTTCTTCTCATGACGATTTTGTAAACAAAAGTTAAGATAGCAGAAGCAACGGCATGGCATTAAGAGGGAACAGAAAACCCATGGACAGCAAACTGGGCATATTGTTGTTGAACCTGGGGGGACCCGAGCGTTTGGAGGATGTGTATTCGTTTTTGTACAACCTGTTTGCCGATCCCGACCTTTTGCGGTTGCCGGTACCGCCGTTGCAAAAGCCTTTGGCGGCTTTGATTGCGGCTTCGCGATCGCCGACCACCCGTGAGAATTACGCCGCGATTGGCGGGGGTTCACCCTTGCGCCGCATCACCGAGGAACAGGCCCAAGCCCTGACGGCAGCGTTGGCCGTGCGGGACATTCCGGCCCAGACCTATGTGGCTATGAGGTATTGGCATCCCTTCACCGAGGAAGCCCTGAACCAAATTGAAGCCGATGGCATTGAAACCTTGGTGATATTGCCGTTGTACCCACAATTTTCGATCAGCACCACCGGTTCGAGTTTGAACCGTCTGGAGCAACTGTGGCGGCAGCGACCCCGTCTGCAGGGGGTAACCAAAATTGTGATTCGCTCTTGGCACGATGCGCCGGGGTATTTGCAGGCGATGGCAGAGAGCATTGAGCGGCGGATTACCACGTTTCACGAGCCCGATGCGGCCCACATCTTTTTCAGTGCCCACGGCGTGCCGGTGAAGTATGTCACCCAATACGGCGATCCCTACCAAGCGGAGATCGAAAATTGTGTGGACGGCATCATGAACCTGTTGCGGCGGCGGTATCAGCGCTACAATGCCCACACTTTGGCCTACCAGAGTCGCGTGGGGCCGGTCGAATGGTTGCGTCCCTACACCGAAGATGCGATCGCCTCGATCGCCCGCCGGGGGATTGGCGACTTGGTGGTGGTACCCATCAGTTTTGTGTCCGAACACATTGAGACGTTGCAGGAAATCGACATGGAGTATCGGGAGCTGGCCGAAGCCGCCGGCATTCACCGGTTTGAGCGGGTGCCCGCCCTCAACACCGACCCCGCATTCATTGAAGCCCTGGCCGATTTGGTGAGCCAAGCCCTTGCTCCCGAACCCCCTCAAGCCAGCCCCATGGCGATCGCGGCGTAGGTCCCGTTTGCCAGGGGCTATTTTCTGATGTGCCCGCTATTGGGCAGATGTTTCGGCAACGGTTTGCCCATGGGCGGTTGCCGCCGGGTTGAGGGTCACCTTGAAGGACTTGGCGGCCGCGGCCTTGGGCAAGGTCAAAGTGAGAAAGCCATCGCGGTAGTCGGCGGCGGTGCGTTCGTTTTGGACTTCGACCGGCAGGGCGATCGCCCTGCTGAATTTGCCGTAACGCACTTCACTCCAGACGGCGCCCTCCTTGGTTTCTGATTTTTGGCTGCGGCGTTCTCCGGCAATGCGCACCGCATCTTTGGTCACCTGAATATCCAGCGCGGCCGGATCGATGCCCGGCAGGGCCAGACGGAGGCTGAGGGCATCGCCGTGGTCGTGGAGTTCGGCGGCCGGCATCCATTCCCCACGGGTGAGTTCGGCCGTCCCCAACGCATCTTCAAAGAAGCGATCAAATTGACGGCGCACCGACTCCAGTTCTTGGAAAGGTTGCAAACGTACCAACATAATCATGACCTCCTGATGTTGTCGTTGGAAGTTTGAGAAGTTTGTGAGGGACAATCCCCACGGTTTCAATATAGTGGGGGCCCAGGTTGGATGCCAGCCAGAGAACCGAAACCGGCGAGATCGCAAAACCGTACCGCCGGGATCCAATCGCGGTTTAATAGGAGGTGCCGCGATCTGGAAATCCCATGCGCACCCTCGATAAAATTTTCAATACCAATGCTCAGCCTTCGGTGACCTTGAATCCGTTGGAAGCGACCGTAGCCGTGGGCATTCTGATGATGATGGTGGATGAAGAGGTCACGGTCTACGAGTTGGACGATTTGCGCAATTCGTTGCTGGAACTGAACGTAGACGGGGTGGATTTCAACGAAATGCACGCCAAAGCGGTGTCGGTGCTGCGTCAGGAAGGGGAAGCGGCGTTGTTTCAGGCTGCCAAGCAGGCCCTGAGCGGCGAAGCGGCCGAAAAAGCCTTTATCGTGGCGGTGAAGGTGGCTTTGGCGGATTACCAAGTGCGGGACGAAGAAGATGAAGCCCTGACCCAGTTGGCCCAGGCTTTGGGGATTCCGCAAAACCGGATGGGGGCTTTGATGGATCGGGTCTTGGATGCCGTCTGAGTCGATCGCCCAGTTTTTGGAGGCTTTTGCCCGGTTCGGCATTCAGTTGGGTTTGACCGCCAGCGAGCGGTTGTTGGCCCGGTTGGGGCATCCCGAGCGGCGGGTGCCGGTGATTCATGTGGCGGGAACCAACGGCAAGGGCTCCACCTGCGCCATGACCGCCGCAATCTTGCAAGCCGCGGGGTATCGGGTGGGGTTGTACACGTCCCCCCATTTGGTGCGTTGGGAAGAACGGGTGCAGGTGAACGGTCAGCCCGTAGCCAGCGAGGTGTTGTGGGCGGCCCTGCAGCGGGTGCAAGGGGCGATCGATTGCACCCCGGGGCCCACCCAGTTTGAGGTGTTGACTGCGGCCATGTGGGGGATTTTTGCCGAAGCCAATTTGGATGTGGCGGTGGTGGAAGTGGGGTTGGGGGGCGTCTCGATGCTACCAATGTGGTGGAAACGCCCTTGGCCTGTGCCGTCACGTCCATCGGCCGCGGACCGACTGGCACGCGGTTGGGGGAGAACCCTATCGGCAAATCGCCACCGAAAAGACCGGCATTCTCAAGCCGGCCTGCCCGGCCTTCGCGGCGACCGGAATGCCCCCTGCGGCCCAAGCCGTTGTTGCGGCCCGAGCGGCGGCGGTTGGGGCGCCCCTGACGTG
>JAAUUG010000238.1 GCA_012031195.1 Oscillatoriales cyanobacterium SM2_1_8 | reverse complement strand
GGATTTGGGGGCTGCGCCCCCAGTCAGGGGTTTCACCCCTGCACCCCATCCTAACCAAGTTGTTTACGGCTACAAGACGTGATCTGCTTGGGCAGGGGTACCAAAACTTTATATTCTTTTTGGGTTCGGAGGATTGGGCCGGCGGTTTTCCCCGATTGAACCCACAGGTTGGGGCGGCCTACGGTTGGTTTTAGGTTTTGAGGCCGCTGGTGGTGAGTCCTTTGACCAGTTGGCTCTGGGCAACCAAAAACAGGGCGATCGCCGGGAGGGTGGCAATGGTGACGGCAGCCATCAACAAAGACCAATCGGCGGTGTATTGCTCTTGAAACGACGACAACACCAGTTGCACGGTCTGCAATTCGGGGCGGGTGGTGAACACCAGGGGCTTAAACAGGTCGTTCCACTCCGCCAAGAACGCAAACAGGGCCAGCACTGCCAGGGTGGGTCGCAGGGCGGGCAACACCACATACCGCAAAATCTGCCAACGGTTGGCCCCATCCAAAGCGGCAGCTTCTTCGAGGGCCAAAGGAATGCTCTGCACGGCCTGGCGAACCCAAAACACGCCGTAGCCGCTGACGGCCGTGGGCCAAATCAACGCGCCGTAGGTGTCGATCGCCCGGCCCCACTTCAAAACCGTGAACAGGGGCACCGCCAACAACGGCAACGGGACGGCGATCGTGCGATCGCCAAAAACAACAGCAGGTTGCGGCCGGGGACGGGCAACCGGGCGAGGGCGTACCCCGCTCCCACCGAAGTCACGGTTTGGCTAATGGTAACGGTCAGGGCGACCAAGGTGGAATTGGCAAAGGCTCGGACGAAATGGCCTTGCACCCAAGCCTGGCGATAATTGGCCCAACTCCAGGGCCCGCCGTTGGGGTGGAACGAGACCCACGCAGCGTAGAGCAACGGACTGAGCAAAATCAGCGCTCCCCCCGCCAACCCGATCGCCAACACCGTATCGAGCGGGTTTCTGCTAGGTTGTTGTGGCATGGTTTTCCTCCTTACCCCAAATTTCTATGTTTGCGGTGCCCCTCGCTTGGCTGCAATTGACCCACCAAAAGGGCCGTTTGACGGTGGCCATTTCGGGCATTACCTTTGCCATCATTCTCATTTTCATGCAAATTGGGTTCCAGGATGCCCTGTTTCGCAGTGCGGTGCGCCTCCAAACCAACATTCGGGCCGATGTGGTGGCCATCAGCCCCCAATCCACCAATTTGGTGGGAATGCGCAATTTTTCCCAGCGGCGGGCCCTCCAAGCCCTCGGCTTTGCCGAAGTCGCGGCGGTGAAACGCATTTACTTGGCGCTGACGGCCTGGAAAATCGACGAAAATCCCGCCGGCCAAACCCGCAACATCCTGGTGTTGGGGGCCGATCCCAATGCCGATGTGTTTTTGATGCCGGGCGTTCGCCACAACCTTCCCCTGACCAAAGAACAGGATGCGGTTCTGTTCGATCGCACCTCCCGGGCGGAATTTGGCCCCATTTTTGCCCAAGGGGTTTGCGGCCCGACCGAAGCCGATGCCCCCCCCTGCCAAGCCCAAGTGGCAACCCTCCTCGAACAAACGGCCCCCGCAAGTTTTGTGGCCAACCACGCGGTGACCCGTGAGGTGGGGGGTCGGCAGGTCACGGTCCGGGGTTTTTTTGAGTTGGGGTCTTCCTTTGCCGCCGATGGGGCGATCGTGACCAGTGAATTGAATTTTTTGCGGATTTTTGACCAACGCCGGCCGGGTTTGATCAACATCGCGGCGATTGACCTCCGGCCCAACTTGGACGATGCGGCCAAGTACGATTTTATTTACCGCTGGGTGATGACGCAACCGGGCGATCGGGTTTTTCTGCCGGCCAGCCGTTTGCGGGCGGACGGCCGTCGGGTGCATAGGGTGCCGGGGGATGCCGCCCGGGTGATGGTACGCAAAGCCGATTTGACGGTGGCCGATCTTCGCCGCACCAACGATGTGACGGCCGACGATCTCCGGATTTTGACCCAACCGGGTTTTGTGGAGTTTGAACGGAGCTATTGGCAAAACAGCACGGCGATCGGGTTCATCTTTACCCTGGGGACGGTGATGGGTTTTATTGTGGGGGTGGTGGTGGTCTACCAAATTCTTTATACCGATGTTTCCGATCACATGGCGGAGTATGCCACCCTCAAAGCGATGGGCTACAGCAACCTCTTTCTGTCTTGGGTGGTGATCCAAGAGGCGATCGTGTTGGCGGTGTTGGGGTACATCCCCGGGTTTGGCGTGGGCTGGTTCCTGTACAAACTCACCCGCAATGCCACCCGGTTGCCCCTGATCATGACCTGGGAACGGGGCTGGCAGGTGTTCGGACTCACGGTTTTGATGTGTGCCATCTCGGGGGCGATCTCCCTCCGCAAGGTGCAGTCGGCCGATCCTGCGGAAATGTTCACCTAGGTTCTGTTGGCCTCAAGGGCATCGAGAACAGGGTGGGCTGAGCAAAGCCGAAGCCTGAAGCCTGCCAGGAAGCGCACCCCAACCCCTTCTCCCGGCACGGGGGCGGAACCCTTCACGGCTATACGCTACAGCGATCGCACGAGGCAAATTTGGTGCCCTACCGGTGTGGTCAAGGGAACGGCTTCCACCGCAAAGGCGATCGCCAGGGTTTCCGGGGTAAAAATTTGGTCTGGGCAGTCTACCGCCAACAATTTCCCTTGGGCCAAGACGGCCACGCGATCGCTGTAGCGGGCGGCCAGGTTCAGATCGTGCAACACCGTCACCACCGTGAGCCCTTCCCGCTGCCAGCGCTTCAGCAAATCGAGCAATTCCAGTTGGTGGTTCACATCCAAGTAGGTGGTGGGTTCATCCAACAACAGGGTGTGGGCATTTTGCGCCAAAGCCACCGCCGCAAAGGCCCGTTGCCGTTCTCCCCCCGACAGCGTCGCCACCGTGCGTTCGGCAAAGGGCAAAAGGTTGGTTTCGGTGAGGGCCCGCTCGACCCACACCTGACCGGCGGCATCCACCTCCCATTGCCACCAGGGCTGATGGGGATTGCGCCCCAAAGCGACCAGTTGCCGTACGGTCAGCCCTTCGGGAATCCCGGGTTGCTGCGGCAAAAAACCCAGCCGCTGGGCCACGGTGCGCGGGGTGAGCCGATGCAGGTTTTGCCCTTCCAACCAGATTGTGCCGGCCAACGGCGGCAATTGGGCGGCCATGGTTTTCAAGAGGGTGGATTTGCCGGAACCGTTGGCCCCAATCACGGTGAGCCATTCCCCCTGACGAACGGTGAGGTTGACGTCCTGCACCACCGGTCGGGTGCCGTAGCCCGCCGTCACGCTTTCCAAATGGAGAGGATCGCTCATGGGGTGCGCCGCCACAACAACCAGCCGAAGAAGGGGGCCCCCACCAACGCCGTCACCACCCCCACTGGCAATTCCACCGGCCCGGAACGAGCGGCCGTGTCGGCCGCCACCAACAATACCGCCCCCATCACCGCGGAGACGGGCAACACCCAGCGGTAATCGGTGCCCACCAGCAACCGGGTGACATGGGGCACCAACAACCCGACAAAGCCAATCAGACCGACGGCACTGGCCGCACTGGCCGCCAACAACGCGGCGATCGCCCCGATGGCCAGACGCATACGACCGATGGCAATCCCCAAGCTCCGGGCCATCTCTTCGCCAAGGCTCAACAAATTCAGGGGGCGACCCAACCCACACCCCAAGATCAGACCCACGCCAATGTAGCCGCTGACAGCCTGGACTTCGCGCCAACTGCGACCGTTGAGGCTGCCCGCCAACCAATTCAAGGCCAATTGCACGCGATCGTCGGCAAACAACAGCAACATGGAGGTGACCGAACCGAAGAAAGACCCGACCGCCACCCCCGCCAAAATCAAACGGGTGACGGAAAGCCCCGTGGCCGACCGGGCCAACCCAAACACCAGGGTGGCCGTGGCCAAGGCCCCCACCCCACGCCGCCAACGGCAACCAGGTAAAAGCCAAACCAAAACCCAGAAACACCACCGCCACCAAGCCGGCACCGGCGGAAATGCCCAACAGATAGGGATCGGCCAAACCGTTGCGCAACAACCCCTGAACCAGTGCCCCCGACAAACCCAGGGCCGCCCCCACCAACGCCGCCAACAACGTGCGGGGCAACCGCAACTCCCAGAGGATGGTACGGGTCAGCTCGTCCCCCTGGCCCAACAATGCCTGCACCAGATCCCCCAGGGGTAGGGGCACCGCCCCCAACACCAACGACCCCAGCATCACGGCTATGCCCCCGATCGCCAAACCCATCAACCACCACACGCGATGCGAGGCCAACGACCTCTTTTGCCCACCCAGGGCCGGTGTCACTGTCACTTTATCTGTTGCTATTGAATCTCAATAAGCTTATCACAGGGCGAACCGTTATCGCTATCTTCGGGTGGGTTCGGACATCAAAGCAAAAGGGGGGTTGGGGGCTGCGCCCCTGCGACCCGACTTGTTTTGTCTCATCGCTGTGCAAAATAGCTATATAGCTAATTTAATTAAAAGTGGTACGACCGCGATTGTTTTGATTGCCTTTACTCCCCTCTCCCTTCCTGGGAGAGGGGCTGGGGGTGAGGGTGAGACTGTCGCAAACACATTTGAAATGACTATATATATTCGGATGGGTTCGGACATCCAAAGAAAAGGGGGTTTGGGGGCTTCGCCCCCAGTCAGGGTTTCACCCCTGCACCCCGTCCCAACCAAGTTGTTTACAGCTATAGTCATTT
>JAAUUG010000237.1 GCA_012031195.1 Oscillatoriales cyanobacterium SM2_1_8 | reverse complement strand
CAGACTGGGAAGCGGCAGTGGCGACCCCTGAGCCTTCCGAAGTGACAGATTGGGAAGTGGCGGTGGTGGCCCCTGAACCCCTCGGAAGTGGCAGATTGGGGAGTCCGCAGTAGAAGAAGAAATTGCGGCGATCGCCCCTTGGGAAAATGCCGAAGGTTTGGAAGAGATTGCCGACGATACCGAGGACTACACGTTCGAGGATGCCTTGACGCCGGCCCCCGAAGAAGCCACCGTATTTGGGGTGATGCCCACCCCGATCGCGATCGCGGCCGACCCGTTTGCGGCTGTGACCCCAGTGTTTGACCAGACCGAAACCGATTGGAGCATTGGGCAACCCAGCGAACCGGAAGACCCGTTTGGCGGTACCACGGCAGTCTCCTCGGAAGTTGCCGACCCCTTTGGCGAACTGGACAACCAAGAATCGGCGATCGCGGGGGGTGAATTTTTTGCCGAGGTGTATGCCGAAGACCCCGATTTGATGGGTGAGGGTTACACCGCAAGTTATGAAACCTACGACGAGGGGGATCTGGGTGCGGGCATTTCTTTTCCCGAAGACTCCGACTTGGCGGATGTCCCGGCCTATCCCGAAGCCGGATTGATGGATGGCGGCTATGCCGAAAGCTACGAAACCTACGACGAAGGGGATCTGGGTGCAGACATTCCTTTCCCTGAAGACCCCAATTTGATGGATGGCGGTTACGCCGAAAGTTATGAACCCTACAACGAAGGGGAATTGGGAGCAGACATTCCTTTCCCCGAAGATCCCAATTTGGCAGAGGCCGACGCAGCCTACTTGGAGAATTATTTGGCCGAAACCACCGCTTATCCTGAAGCCGGGTTGATGGGTGACGGCTATGCCGAAAGCTACGAACCTATGACGAAGGGGAGTTTGGGGCAGACATTCCCTTTCCTGAAGACCCCGACTTGTCGGAAGTCTCGACCTATCCCGAAGCCGGGCTGATGGATGACGGTTACGCCGCAAATTATGAACCCTACAACGAAGGGGAGTTGGGGGCGGATGTTCCTTTTCCGGAAGATCCCGATTTGATGGGTGGCGGTTATGCCGAAAGCTACGAAACCTACGACGAAGAAGGTGCCCAGGGATCGTTGGCAGGAACGAACTTTGCGGAAGAACCGGCCGTACCGATGGCGGATAGCCTGGAACACGATACCGTAGGGGAATATCGCCCTGCCGCCAGGATGGGTCTGGCCGATTTGGCCGCCAATTTTGACGAAGACTCGGCCGAGGCGATCGCCGAGCGGTATGGAGAGGTGCCCGGAGACTACGATGCGGGAAACGAGTATGCCGATCTCGCATTGGAAGAAAGCGCCTACGGCCTGGGAGACCTCCCGGGGGAAGGCTTGCTCAATGGGATGGATCTGGACTTTCCGAGCATGGAACTAGGTATCGATGAACCAGAGGGTTTGATGTTTACCCAAGGATTTGAGGAAGAAGAATCCGACGATGATTCGGCGCCTTTGGCACCGCCGACGGGGATCTTGCCCCAGCCCGGTGCCGTCAGCCCCGCTGATACTTGGCTCGATTCCTTTGCCGAGATGGACATCGACTTGTCCAGCGATGTTTTTGGGGATGCCCCCCCCCAGCGATTTAGAGGAAGATACCGGCGTTCGTTTTCGACAAGAACCCGAAAAGGTTCCCCCTGCCCCCGCACCGCTGCCCCCCTTGCCGGCATTGCCTCCCCTGCCACGGGCCACGCCCCCCAAGGCATCGGGGCCCGCCAAACCGCTGATCGCCGCCACTGCCCTCCAACCACCACCGGCCGCCGCTCAAAAAACGCAGCTCGCTCCGGCCCGTCCCCCGGCTCCCCCGTCCTCGTCTGCTTCGGCGATGCCAGCCGATGCCTTCGACATGGACGACAACGACATGGAGTGGACCCAATTGCTGGATGCCGATACCGAATTTTTGAAAGAGGTATCGAACGTGCAGACCATGGGCAAAACGATGCCGAGCGCACGGCCGGCGTCTACCCCCCCAGCACTGCGATCGCCGGCGACGTCCCCCCCGCGTGCCGCTGACAGTTCGCCATCTCGATCGCTCTCCTTTGAGGAAGAAGAAGAAGCCCGGGCGGCGGCGGTAGCTCCGGCCAAACCCCAAGGGTTCAGCTTGGAAGAAATTTGGCCGAAGGTGAAACTGCCGGCCATGGCGGCGGGCGGCCTGGCCGTAGTGGGCGGCGTCGTTGCTTTGTTTCTATCGCCGGTGGTGCAACGCCCGTTGACGGTGACCATGTTGCGTTTCGGTTGGGCCAAAAATGCGCAGGGGCAAAACCTGGCGGGCGTGGACTTGCAAAAGTCAAGCTGGCGGGGGTTAATTTTGCCAATGCCGATCTGCGGGATGCCAATCTTGCGACCGCCGACCTCAGCCGCAGCAACTTGATGGGGGCCAACCTCCGGGGCACCAACCTGCAAAAGGCGAACCTGCGGGGGGCCCGGTTGCGCGGCGCCCAAATTGAGCTGAACAAAAACAAGAAAGCTACCCGATTGGACTCCGAAGATTTGCTGCTGTGGAGTTTGAGCAACACCAACCGGCCGGGACGGGCCGTCACACGGCAAAACCTGGACGGGTTTAACTTGGCGGGGGCCACCCTCAGCCGGGTCAACTTTAGCGGCAGCCGCTTGACTTGGGTAGACTTTAGCGATGCCAACCTGGCGGGGGCCAATTTCAGCAATGCCACCCTGACGGGGGCCAATTTGCAGGGGGCCAATTTGCGAGGGGCTCGCTTTGCGGGGGCGACCTGGGACAACCGGCGCAATTTTTGCGCCCCGTACCAACAAGGAGACGACTTGTCCAAACGGGCGGCCGGGCCCCTGCACCTTGCGTTGAAACCCAACCAAGCTTGGTCTTGGGCTTCCCCTCATCCCAATCCTTGCTCTCCTTCGGCAGGCTTCGACCCCTCAGGAGCCGAGGAGAGGGAGCGAGCCAAAGCACCCCCATGGAACCAGCGGGCTGAGGGCCGGTCAGGATAAAGGTAGGATAGAAACAATTTCTGATCCTGGACGGCGATGGCAACCACGACTCCGGCCCGCGATGTGCAAGTGTATCCTTTGGCCCCGGGCACAAGGGTATGGCGATCGCGCAGTTGGGGCCGGCTGCGGTTTGAGATTGAATATGCGTTGGAGCGGGGCACCACTTCCAATTCCTACCTGGTGGAGGGCGATCGGGCGGTTTTGATCGATGTGCCGGGGGAGACCTTCACGGATTTGTTTTTGGCTTCGTTGCGGGAGCGGTACGACCTGCGGCAGCTCCATGGGGTGGTGATGGGCCACGTCAATCCAAACCGGGCGGCGACGTTGGCGGCGCTGCTGCGCTTGGCCCCACACTTGATGGTGATTTGTTCCAATCCGGGGGAACGCAGTTTGCGATCGCTGTTGCCGGGGTTGGGGGTGCCCACCTTTACCCCTTGGGTGGTGCGGGGGGAAGCCGAGTTGGATTTGGGGCAGGGGCATCGCTTGCGCCTGGTGTCTTTGCCCATTTCCCGTTACCCCGATGGGCTGTACGCTTTTGACGAAAAGACGGCGATCGCCTACACCGGCAAGTTGTATTGCGCCCACCTCTGCGGCGATCAGGTGTTGGACGAGGGTTGGGCCAGCCTGGTGGAGCACCATCGCTACTATTTTGACTGCGTTTTGGCCAGCCAGGGGCGGGGGGCGATCGCCGCGGTGGAGCGGTTGGCGGCTTGGCCGGCCCGATTTTATGCCCCCGTCCACGGGCCGGTATTGCACTACGGGTTAGCGGCTTTGCAGGCGCAGTATGCCCGTTGGGGCGAAACCCAGCAACAACAGCCGTTGCGGGTGGTGGTGTTGTACGCTTCGGCCTACGGCAAAACGGCCACCATGGCCGATGCGATCGCCCGGGGGCTGATCAAAGCGGAAATTGCGGTGGAAATGCTGGATTGCGAGCAGGCGACTCCGGCCACCGTGCAAGAGGCCGTGGAGCGATCGGCGGGGTTTGTGTTTGGTTCCCCGACGTTGGGGGGGCATGTCCCCACCCAGGTCGAAACGGCTTTGGGGATTGTGTTGGCCCATGGCCCCCGGGGCAGTTTGGCGGGGGTGTTTGGTTCCTACGGATGGAGCGGGGAAGCGGTCGATATTTTGGCGACGAAGCTGAAGGATGGCGGGTTTGCCTTGGGGTTTCCCCCCCTCCGCCAAAAGTTTACGCCGACGGCAGAAGCCCTGCAAATTTGTGAAGAGGCAGGAACCGCTTTTGCCCGCGAATTGAAACGGGTGAAGAAGGTGCGCACGACGTTTGTACCGGCCAGCAGCGTCGAACAAGCGGTGGGCCGTGTGGTTGGCTCGCTGTGCGTGGTGACGGCGCGCCGGGGGGATCTCACCAATGCGATGTTGGCATCGTGGGTGTCTCAGGCCACGTTCAATCCGCCGGGGCTATCGGTGGCGGTGGCCAAAGACCGGGCGATCGAAACCCTGTTGCACGCGGGCGATCGCTTTGTGTTGAACATTTTGCCCCAGGGCAGTGTTTTGGCCCGCCAGTTTATGAAGAAGTATGCACCGGGTCAGGATCGGTTGGCCGGGGTCGCCACGGCGGAGACGGAACACGGCAATCCCCTGCTCGCGGAAGGTTTGGCCTATGTGGAATGCCGGGTAACCCAACGCATGGAGTGCGGCGATCACTGGCTGGTGTATGCGATCGCCGAGGGGGGGCAAGGTTTTGCAAGACGGCTTGACGGCGATTCATCACCGCAAATCGGGGGGGCACTACTAACGGGGTATGCACC
>JAAUUG010000236.1 GCA_012031195.1 Oscillatoriales cyanobacterium SM2_1_8 | reverse complement strand
GGGTTTCCCCCCGGGCGATCGCCTCCACAAACTGCGGCAGGGTGATTTCCCCTTCGTCCAAAATCAGATAATCGACGCCCGCTGCGGTCATCTCCTCCGGCAAAGACGTGGGGTAGGGGCCGCCCACCGCCACCCGCTTCCCGTGCTGCTTGGCGATCGCAATTTGCTGCAGGAGGTCAGCCTTTTGGACAATCATCGCCGAGCACAACACCAAATCGGCCCAAGCCCACTCCTCGGCGCTGACCTCGCGAATGTTGATGTCCACCAGTCGATATTCCCAAGTTTGCGGCAAAATCGCTGCCACCGTCACCAACCCCAGGGGCGGCAACAACACCTTGCGTCCCACCAGTTCCAGGATTTTTTCGTAGGACCAAAAGGTTTTCGGAAACCGAGGGTAGACCAACAACACCCGCATGGCAAGGCTCCAAAATGATAAAGGCGTTAGGTAGAAATGCGCTGCAGTCACTATAGCAGGTCGATCGCCGGTGGGCGGTTCAGGCCCGGGGCTTGCAAACGTTGTAGTCTTCGTGGGAGACCACGGCTTGTGGCACCACGGCGGTGCCGGTGTCCTGGCAAATCATCCGGTAGTTGCGGGTGACGGGAATGCTGATGATTTGGCGATCGTGACGCAAACGTTTCCCGCCAAAGTCCCGATAATCTTGGCGATCGCGGAGGGCTGCCAAGATTTCTCGCGCTTTCAAGACCACATATTCGGGCAATTCCCTCAAGTCAATGGGGTCGTCGTCAAAACGGCTTTTCCATGCCAACTTTTGCTGTTGCTTTTCGGTGAGAATCCGCAAGGATTCGGCTTTTGCACTCTCGATTTGAGCGCAGTGCTGGCAGCTCTGACCGTAGCCCCTATGACCACAGGCAAATGTTTTTTTCCGTCTTGGCATGGCTGGTTTGGCGACCGTTGCGCAGGGTGCTTGGTTGGAGAAATGCCAACACCGAACATCCGCAGGTTTCCAGTGTAGGGATTTGGCTGTCTCAAGGACTTATAGCTGTAAATAGCTTGGTTAGGACGGGGTGTAGGGGGGAAACCCCTGGCTGGGGGCGCCGCCCCCAAACCCCCTTTTCCTTCGATGTCCGAACCTACCCGAATATAGCTATAAAATCAACGTGGAGCCAACCAAATCATAGCCAACCCCTGACATGGCGCACCGAGGGGGATTCTGGAGTTCGCCCTTGCCGCATCGGGCAGCGTCCAGCCCCTAGCCGTTCGCTTTTGCCAAACCCACTTCTAAGTAGCGGATTTTGCCCATGGCGTCCAGTTCCGCACGATGGGTACCGCGCACCGCAAACAATTCCCCATTTTGCTGCTCCCCCGATACGGCCCAATCGGCCTCCAAGCCGTTGGCGACGTGATTCACCCGCCAAACCCGCTGCCACCGCCGATGCCGTCGGGCAAATTCTCGCCACAAAGCCCCAATCTCGTCTCGGCCCACGGCCCGCGCCCCCCCCCACCGGCTGCATTTCTGCCTCTTCGGCAAACAACGACATCAGCTCGTCCCAAACGCTGTCGTCGGCCCACAACCGCTCCGAGACCTCAAAATAACGATCCAGTATCGTTGCCATTTGCCGTGCCATCGTTTCGTTACAATTTGTAATGTAACGTCGGCATGAGGGCGGCGGCTTCCCCCAGGTAGCTCATCCTCTGGGTAAAATTGAATGAGTGTAGCTGTAAACAACTTGGTTGGAAGGGGGTGCAGGGGGGAAACCCTGCAAAGCCCCCAAACCCCCCTTTGCTTTGGATATCTGAATCTCCCCGAATACAGCCAGACAACTGAGCACAATTAACCAACGGGTACCCACTCTCCCCGCCCCACGGAAATCCGATGCCTATCTCCGGCGATGCGCCCATCCTGACCCTGGCCCTGTGGCAAGAACGCCTGCAAGCCCTCCAGGAAACTTTGCAAATTTCTTCTCAAGTTTTTTCACAAACTTCTTCTCAAGCTTCAACAGGTGGAGCCGCGGCGATCGCCGAAGGGCTGGCACTGTGTCAAAACTTCGAGATGCACAAAAATCTATACTTGAGCCCCTATTTGGGAGATGCGTTAGGAGCTTGGCCATCGGAAAACCCGATCGCACCGGTTCCCCAACCTACTTTTCTTAGTCCCACAGAAAACCTTACAGAAAACCTTGCAAACAAGCCTAGAGAAAGGGAGCTTGACAGCGAGGGCACAGCGGTTTTTAATCAGAGTGGGGTGGAAGGCAGTGCAAAAGAGAATAGTGCAAAAGAAAACATGGAAAATGCTGTAGAAACGGGTCGTGCTACCGGTCACGTCTCTACAGCACCTGAGGAGCACATGCTATCGCATTGTGTGGAACTAACCAAACATATGCGGCTCTTGGCCGCGGATTTTAGCATGTTTCGCGCTGCTCGCAACCCCTCTACCCAAGAAAATCGGCGGCAACAGGTATTAAAGCGGTTGGCGGTGGTTTTGGCTTTTTGTCAAGCTTTGCAGGGAAAACGGGCAGATACCCCGGCTTGATCCTTATTTTTGATCCTTAGCGTGAGTTCCGGCGTGATGTGGCCTTGTTCGCGCTCCAATTCCCCTCCTTTGGAGGGGCAGGGGTGGTACTCCTTTAGAGGATATAGTCATTTTAATTAAGAATGCGCCTGTATAGCTGTTTTGCATAGCGACGAGACAAAACAAGTCGGGTCGCAGGGGCGAAGCCCCCGTATTGGTTCTATTAGACTTTCGTTGGCCAGGAAAAAACTGTGCCACCTTTAATTAAAATGACTGTATTTTCCGCCATCCCCCAACCCTTGCGCTACGAAGGAGAACCCAAAGCCAGCGATCGCGGGCAGGTCAGGCATGTTAGGGGACAGGGTTGGCTTCGACCACAAAATCCCGGAACCGCTCGATGTCTTTTTGCAGGGTGGACTCTACCAAATCCCCTAGAAACAAGCCGTCCATGATTTGACCGAGGGGGAAGGGAATGGCGTAGGAAACGCTGAGGCGGACGGTGGTGGTGTCGTCGTGGTGACCGTAAAAGCGGGCCGCGCCACGATTTTGGAGACCGCCCACCGATTCCCACTGCACGATTTGCCGATCGATGGAGCGCACAATGCGCGATCGCCACGAAAACGAAAAATCTGGGGTTCCCAGTTCCCAGGTGGAGATTTCCGGGTTATCGGGCGCAATGCGCACGGCTTGAATCCACTTCATCCACCGGGGCATTTGTTCGAGGTCGGCCCAGCAGCGCCAGACATCGGCGACCGGGCGGGGAATATCCACTTGCACGCTGTGTTCCAACCAGTTGGCCATGGGTTCAGGGGTTTTGAAATTGCGGTACCGTGGCCAGGGCTTGGGCAAGGTCGCGGCGGTATGTTCCTATGGTATCTGGCCAGCCCACCCATACGTGTTGTTGATGGGCAAGGGTCGTCCGGTCGAGGCGATCGTAGGCGATCGGTTGACCGTCAAAATCGCAACACAGGGCTCCGGCGCACCGGGCCAGGGCAAAGGGGCCGGCGGTATCCCACAATTTCACCCGGCGGTTGAGGTAAAAGTAGGCGTCGGCCCGACCGCCAAGCACCTCCAGCACCTTGAGGCCAAAACTGCCCACGCTGTAGTATTCCGTATTGGGAAAAACTTCCCGAATGGCAGCGCCGTAACGTTCGCGGTCTTTGCCGCTGAGGACAATTTTGCCGGTGAGGGCGGCTGGCTGCTGCGGTTGGAGCCGGATTTCGGGGGCATTGCCCCGTTGGCAGTAAAGCCCGCCCAAAGCCAAGCCGCCGTAGACCAGTTCATCGGCTTCGGGGGCGTAGACCCAGCCGGCGACGGGTTTGGGGCCATCCAACACCCCCACCATGACCGCGTAGTGGGGACTGCCGCCCAGAAATTCGCTGGTGCCGTCGATGGGGTCGATCGCCCAGGTGCGGCCGGCGTGGGGCCAAGCTTTGAGGGAATCCAGGTTCTCTTCGGTGACGATCGCATCGTCGGGGAACCAAGCCTGAAACTGGGAACCCAGCAGGGCATCCAGTTGGCGATCGGCGTTGGTGACGAAATCATCGGGGCCTTTTTCCTGAATTTGCAGGCCCTTTTGGCGCAAGGCCTTGGCGGTTTGCCCGGCTTCCCGCAGGAGGTGGCCAATGTCGCGGATGCGGTTTAGCATTTGGACTCCCTCCGGCTAAACCAACGGAAGTAAAGCGATCGCATCGTTTCCCGCAGGGGAAACAGCACATAAGTGAGGGGGTTGACGGTGACCACAATGTCGCGAAACCCCCGCACCGCCCAGAACAAAATGGCTTGGGCCACCCAGTCGGCCGCCATGATGCCGATGGGGTTGAGGTTGCTGCGGAAGGGGCCCAAAATCAGTTTGCGCAGGGTACAGGGGGCATCCAACCGCCGCAGGGTAATCAATTCGCCCAAGGTGCGCTTGGAGAGTTCGTAGAGGGGGCTGAAGGCCGGCGAGACTTCGGCTTCGGAGGTGTTGAACCAGACCTCTTTGCAGGCGCGATCGCGGGAGGTGGCGACGGTCTCCAAAACAAGTCCAACAGCCGCCCGTGGGACCAGGTGTTGATTTCGTAGGAAAGTTCGATCGCCTCGCGATCGCGCCGGCCCATCACGTTGATGCCGTGGTTGAGGATCAAAATGTCGGTTTTGGCCAGCAGGGGCAGCAAATCCGCCTCTTGCCCGATCCGCCAGACCTGGACGGACACATCCGGCGCCACGTCGGCAAAATCCGCTTGGGGGGAATGGGTGAGGGCCACCGGTTGGGCCCCCCGTCGTTGCAGTTCCCGGAGCAGGGCGCGCCCCAGGGTGC